>JAUVKK010000169.1 GCA_030596305.1 Helicobacteraceae bacterium
AGAAGCTTCTAAAATGCGTGTCGGTCAAAAAGTTGAGATCCTTAACATCAATAACGGTGAACGCTTCTCAACCTATATTATCTTAGGTGAACGCGGTAAACGCGATATCTGTCTCAATGGAGCAGCTGCACGTAAAGTACACAAAGGTGACAAAGTTATCGTTGTTGCCTATGCGACGTACGACGAAAAAGATCTTGAGACTTATAAACCATGTGTTGTCCTACTGAATGATGACAATAACATTGATGCTGTTCTTGACGAGATCTAACTGAACAAGACTCTTTAAACATTTACTTCAGCCCAGTATTATGCTGGGCATTTGCCTCTCTTTTTTCCAAGCCTTTGCCCGCTATAATATCTTTACTACTATCAGGACGGACGATGAATTATAAAAAACTACTTTACGGTGTACTCTTCAGCGGTTTGACACTACAGGCAGCAAGCTCATATGTAGGTTTGACACTCGAAGGCGGATATGGCTTAATTGAACAACAAAACTCAAAAATAGATAATGTCAATGTTGATCCGATTATTTATGGTGGTAAACTTAACTTAGGTATCGACAGCGGTGAAGATCTTCGTACTAATATCTTTTTTGGCCTTCAATACTTTGATGAGGACATTTATAACTATGAAGAGCCGGTGGGGACGAGTTTAGGCTCAAGTAATCAACTTTTATACAGTGTAGGTTTTGATATTATTAAGACCTATAGTGAGAAAGGCTCCTCGGTGCTGCCATATATTAAAGGTGGTATGGACTATGAGTTTATGTCTTTGGAAAATTATGCGCAGTCTTGGGCTCAGAATGTGGGTCTGACCTTTGGTGCGGGAACATTTCTACGTACGTCAGATCTACTGGAGTGGCAGTTGGGCGCGTACTATAAATACCGCATGTGGGGGAATTACAATCTTAATACAGTCAAGACAAAAAACGTTGAACTTTCTGACCACTCTTTAATGCTTGAATTAGGTCTGAATTTTCATTATTAATATGGTAAAATCCCGTACATTAAATCTAGGATAGAGATGCAAGAGTTCGAAGCATTTATAGCAGCACATAAACCGGTTGCACCAAGCTTTCATCCTCACTACGAAGCAGCGCTCTATACGATGCTCGAAGCAGGCGGAAAACGTTTTCGTCCAGCACTTCTTTTAGCGGTTGTTTCCGCGTACAATGAACTTCTGCTTGATGGTGCCAACCATGGGGCCTACGCTATCGAACTTCTTCACACCTATTCACTTATTCATGATGATCTTCCGGCTATGGATGATGCTGATCTACGCCGCGGGCATATGACATTGCACAAACGCTATGATGAGGTAACAGCCATTTTGGTCGGTGACGCCCTTAACACATACGCTTTTGAAGTGCTTTCAAATGCACCGTTCTCTGATACTACACGTGTAAAACTGATCCGTTCTCTTTCTCAAAACGGCGGTGTAGGCGGTATGGTACTCGGACAGGCGATAGATTGCCACTTTGAGAATCATCCTCTTACTCTTGAACAGGTTAAAATACTCCATATTAACAAGACAGGCAAGCTTATTGCCTGTGCCTTGGAGATGGGCGCAATTATCACAGGACAAAAAGAGCTTGAAAAACCGATCTATGACTTTGGCATCAAAGTTGGGCTTCTTTTTCAGATCCAAGATGACATCCTTGATGTGACACAGACAACAGAAGAAGCGGGTAAGACAACTAATAATGATGAAGACAAAAACAGCTTTGTCACACTTTTGGGTTTAGACAAAGCGATGGACGAGGCAAATACTTTAGCCTCAGAGATAGAAGAACAGCTACAGAGTTTTGACGAGAATTTACAAGGTAAATTGTCTCCAATACTTTCACAGTACATTCATAGACACAGATAAGGAATTAATATGTCAAATACTATGCGCCAAAAGATGGCCGATAGCATCCGTTTTTTAGCAGCCGATATGGTTCAAGCAGCAAACTCAGGTCACCCAGGTGCACCAATGGGTCTTGCAGATATTGCAGTCGTGTTAAGTGAACACCTTTCACATAACCCTAAAAACCCAGCGTGGTTAAACCGTGACCGTCTTGTCTTCTCCGGCGGACACGCTTCAGCACTTATCTATTCACTCTACTATCTTTGGGGTTACGGTTTAGAGGTTGAAGATCTTAAAGACTTCCGTCAGCTAGACTCAAAAACACCGGGTCACCCGGAATATGGACACACTGAAGGGATCGAGATCACTACTGGACCTCTTGGTCAAGGTGTGGCAAATGCTGTTGGTTTCTCAATGGCGAGTAAATATGTCGGTGCTCAGGTCAACTCTGAGACAGCGGCAGTGATCGATCATAATGTATATGTACTTTGTGGTGACGGTGACCTTGAAGAGGGGCTCTCTTATGAAGCCGCTTCACTGGCTGGACACCTGAAACTAGATAACCTTGTATGTATCTATGACTCTAACCGCATCACGATCGAAGGTTCGACTGACCTAAGTATCTCAGAAGATATCCGTGGACGCTTTGAGTCTCAAAACTGGGAAGTTCTTGAGATCGACGGCCATAACTTCGAAGAGATCGATGCAGCAATCACGCAAGCAAAAGTAGCAACTAAGCCTGTTCTTATCATTGCAAACACTGTCATCGCAAAAGGTGCGGGTGAACTTGAAGGTTCACACCATTCACACGGTGCACCGCTTGGTGAAGAGATCATCGCAGGATCAAAAACAGCAGCCGGTTTTGATCCTGAGAAGAAGTTCTTTGTTCCTGAAGATGTGATGGTGCGTTTTAGATGTGCGATCGAAGAGGGCGACTTGGCAGAACGCGCTTGGAAACACTCACTTAAAACATTGCCGCTTATGGAGCAGAACGAAGCGCTTGATGCACTTCAAAATCCTGATTTTTCACGTATACAATGGCCTACATTTGAAAAAGCGGATGCGACACGCGGTACCAATGGTGTTGTTCTTAATGCCATTGCCAAAGCGATCCCGGGATTTATAGGCGGTTCTGCTGACCTTAGCCCGTCGAACAAGACAGAGCTTAAAAACATGGGTGTCTTTCCAAAAGGCAAAAATATCTACTTCGGTATCCGTGAACATGCGATGGCATCGATCGTCAATGCTATGGCGCTTTATGGTCCGCTTATGCCATTTTCAGCAACATTCTTTGTTTTCTCAGATTACCTCAAGCCGGCAGCGCGTATTGCAGCACTAAGTGGTATTCAGAACTTCTATGTCTGGACACACGACAGTATTGGTGTTGGCGAAGATGGTCCAACACACCAACCGATCGAGCAGCTTTCACAGTTC
>JAUVKK010000110.1 GCA_030596305.1 Helicobacteraceae bacterium
GCCAAATCTTCTGAGAAAAAAGAGGATAAAAAAGAGTTTGATATCTACATCACTAAAGAGGGTAAGTATCACCTGGACAAAAAAGAGATTACTGTTCCTGATCTTGAAGCTAAACTCGCAGCGATCTCAAAAGATCAGACAGTGGTTCTGCGTTCTGACAAAGAGGCGAACTTCCAGCACTTTGTCACGGTGATGGATATCTTGAAAAAACTGGAACACAAACAGCTTTACATCGTGACAAAAGAGTAGCGATGTTGACTAAACTCTTTGATCCAGCAATACGCCTGCTGCAAAGAGTCCCTTCGGGTGCAAAAAATGCTCTGCTGCTTTTCAGTGCTATTCTCCTGATCATTGGTTTTACTCTCTACAGTTTGAACTATGGGCTTACAAGTACGATCTTCCTAGATCTGCTTTTACTTTTTTTGCTCTTATGGGTCTACTTCTATATTGCCAACATGTACAGCATCAACGAGAGTATTTTACAGCTTAAAGAGACGCTTGATGATGTTGCGCAGGGAAAATACAGTTCACGTATTAAAGAACTCAGTGCAAGCGAGTTTGATCTCTTCTTCGAAGAGGGCAACGAGATGCTGCGTTCTCTGGAGAACAAAAGCACTTTTCTAGAGGAGTACAAACGTGTGGTCGATGCGAGTTCTCCACTTGTCAAAACAGATGTAGACGGCTACATAACCTATGTCAACAGAGCGTACGAAAAACTCAGCGGCTACAGCATGGATGAGCTGTTAGGCAAATTACACTCGCTTGTCCGTTCTGAGAAGACCAGGGACAAAGATCTAGAGACATTTTGGACGACCATCTTAAATAAAGAGGTCTATAAAGGAGAGTTCCAAAACATTGACAGTAGCGGAAAAGTCTTTTATGTTGAGTCAACAGTCGTACCGATCCTGGATGAGCAAGGTCAACTGTATGAGTTTATTTCAATCATGTTTGATATTACGGCCAGAAAAGAGCAGGAACAGGAATTTGAACGCCAGCTTTATATCGACACGCTGACCGGACTGCCAAATAGAAGGGCTCTGCATAGAGCGATAGAACATCATAATGACTATAAACTGATGTTGATCAATGTAGACGGTTTTAATACCGTCAATACGATCTATGGTGAAAGTATTGGTGATGAGTTGATCATTGAACTGGCCAAACAACTCCAGATCATGCTCTCCAGTGATAACCTTACACTTTATCGTCACAGTGGTGATGAGTTTGCTATTTTGGCTGATGAGACGATCCCGGCAGATTTTTTCAAAGAAGATACAATTCTAATGGCGCACCAGCTTAACCCTATGGATCTGCAGTGTGCCTCTCATGCAATTACCGTACGCGCGCGGATCGGTGCTGCAAAAGGTTCAAAAAGAGGGAACCCCCGCTCTCTGGTGTCAATGGCATCGCTTGCTCTGCGTGAGGCTAAAAAGTCCAAACAGGCGTATTCGTTTTATTCAGAAGATGCTGATAACATCTTACATCTAGAAGAGAACCTTTTGACCCTGGAGATGTTGGAGACAGCCTTGAAACATCAAAAAGTGATGATCCATTTCCAGGCGATCGCCAATACCAAGATGCATGAAGTTGAAAAGTTTGAAGCCTTGGTGCGTATTATTGACGAAAAAGGAAAAGTACACTACCCCAATGAGTTTATTGCTATTGCAAAGGGTGCACGGCTTTACAGTAAACTCTCAAAAGAGGTCTTTAGACAGACCTTGGAGATAGCGCAGAAAAACCCGGCCTATGAGTTCTCTTATAATATCGAGATGGCTGATATCCTTGATCCGAGGACCAGCCGGTTTATATTGAACAAACTTCGTGCTTCCAACTGTGCAGAGAGGATTGTCTTTGAGCTGGTGGAGTCTGAAGAGTTAGAAGGCAGTGAACAGGTCTATCACTTTTTTAAACTCATCAAAGAGGAGGGCTCCAAGATTGCAATTGACGATTTTGGCAGCGGCTACTCTAACTACGCCTACTTGATGAAACTGGGTGTTGACATCGTCAAGATCGACGGTTCTCTGGTCGCAGATATCACAAGTAATCTGAACAATAAACGTATAGTCAAATCTATTATCAATATTATGCATGATCTTGGGATGAAGGTGGTCACGGAGTTTGTAGAAGATAAAGAGACCTATCAGATGATTGTTCTTTTAGGGGCGGATTATGCACAGGGTCACTACATCGAAAAAGCAACAGGTATCGACGTCAAGACACTTCTGCAGCGATAAACGAAGTAGTATCTTCTACTATTTGAAGGCAGCGACAATGCCGACGTAGATCCCTTTGTAGTTCATGTCTGCCTTAAATGTCTCTACATCACTGCCGCGCAGGTCGTAATAACTCTCCCTATAACCTATCTCAAAGCCAGCTTTTGTACTCTCATCTACCTCAAACATCAAGTCCATCTTGGTGCGCAGATCGTAGAGTTTGGAATCGCCGAATATATAGACTTCGCTCTCAAACTCAAAACCAAGTTGTACACTGGGTATATCATAACGGGATGTTAAAAAGAGCATGGGTATGGACTTGTCCCCTCTGTCACCGATCTGAAGCGGAAGGATAAGCTCAACATTATAGGCGTAGTCAAATGATTTAATACCCCCGCCGATACCGACACTTGGGTAAGCTTCTTCTTCAAAAAACTCATAATAGAGATAGACATCGTAAATGTTGTGCGAGAGGCCGGACTCCCAAGAACTGTCATTAAAAAGATCGATCAGATCTTGAAATTCCGGAGGGATATCGGCACTTTCAAGATGCAGTTTTGAGTCACCGCTTGTATTGATCTTCAGATATTGCAGCCGAAGTTTTGGCAGGTAGTCAATATGGCTTTTAAAGTCTCCCCAGATGTAAAACTGTCCACTGTTTTTAAGATCGATCTCGGAGTAAGAGCCTGCAAACCCTTCATCAGTGTACTCGATCCTGCCCTGGGCCCCTGTATAAAAGAGCCCTGTACCCATATCGATCTCCAAGTCTATTGCCATGAGGGAGGTGTAAAAAGAGAAGAGGGTGAAAAATATAGATAATAATTTAGTCATAAAGTATCCGCAATTAATAAAAAAATATTATACCAAGCTTGCCTGTAATAAGCCGCAATAAAATGTTTTGTATTGTTGAGTTTCTTGCATTGCGTTGAGAGAGTCCTCTTAGTAGAGCAGAAGGCACCTTGCTTTATAATAACTTTATGAGAATATTTATAATGATATGTACGCTGCTTTTACTCTTAGAAGCAGGGGAGTGGAACTTAGTCAAAAAGAGAAACGGCATTACTGTTTACACGCGTGAAGTCGAGGGTTCGGACTTTTTAGCGTTTAGAGGAGAGGCAGTTGTTGAAGGGAGTGTAGATGCCTTGGTAGCAATCTTGTATGACACACCCAATGCGCCTGCATGGATACATGACTGTAGTTTTGGTATGACGCTCGAAGAGATGTCCTTTGAAGAGAATTACATCTTTCAGATTTACGATCTTCCATTTCCTGTCAGTAATCGTCAAGTGATCTTGCACTCTCAACTCACCTATAACCAAGAGGGTGCACGTCTGGATACTAAAGAAGCGAATAGTTTTTGTGAAAACAGTGATAATAGCCGGTGTCAAAAAGTAAAAGATGAAGATCTTATAGAGATCACCCGGTCTCGAGGATATTACCTCTTTACTCGAACAGGTGAAAAGGGTACCAAGGTTATCTGGCAGCAGCATATTGAACCGGGAGGAAGTATCCCTGACTGGTTAGCCAATGCGCTGGTAGTGGATATACCTTACAACTCCTTACTGAAGTTAAAAGAGCTTGTCAAAGATGAGAAATACCGGAATATGACGAAAATAGAGTTAGAAAAGATGTGGCTGGTACAGCAGAGACGATTTCATTAAAGATCCGTTTAACCTCTAGTTCGTCTCAGCTCTTCTAAGGATCAAAAGAGCAGCGATGATCAACAGAAGTGAGAGTATGATGTTGAGTGTCAAAGGTTCGTCGAAAAAATAGACGCCCAAAACGGTCCCTACCACAGGGACCAGATAGTTGCTTAAAGCCGTAAAGGCTGCCCCCGCCAAACGAATGAGCTTTAGATAGAGCAGATAGACGATACCGGATGAGAAGATACCGAGTATGATGACGCTAATCCATGTGTCCATGTTCAGGGCAATTGCGCTGCTGTTTATAAAGAGCCACATTACCATTAGCGGAAGCGAATAGATCATAAGTATAAAACGTGTGGCCTGAAGCGATGAGACCTCTTTAGGGATCTTGGCCATCAAGATCAGTGCAAGGGCAAAACATAAGGCGGCAACAGAGACAGATAGAAACCCGAGCAGAGTTGACTGTAAATTCTCAGATGCAGGATTGATAAGAACGATCAGACCGGCAAAGGCAACTGAAAGACCTATGACCTCAGTTCGGGTAATACGCTCACGTTTTTTTATCATCAGTTCCAGAAGTATGGTCATCATTGGAATAAGTCCCATAATGATCGCCGTGACAGAGGAGGAAACATGGAGTTGACCATAGCCGATGAGGTAAAAAGGAATGGCCGCTTCTACAG
>JAUVKK010000081.1 GCA_030596305.1 Helicobacteraceae bacterium
AAACATGAAGAGATCATGGAGATCGTTGATGATATTGCGGCGCGTGGCATTAAAGAGGTTCACATCGTTTCGGCGCATAATCCGGAGACAGGATTAGACTGGTATACAACAGTCTTCTCCAAGATAAAAGCAAAATATCCGCAACTGCATATTAAAGCCTTGACAGCTGCCGAGATCCACTTTTTATCCGAAGAGTATAACAAATCGTATGATGAGATCATTGACATCATGATCGAGAATGGGGTTGATTCTCTGCCGGGCGGAGGCGCAGAGATCTTTGATGAAGAGGTCCGTGACTACATCTGTAAAGGCAAGGTGACCTCGGAGCAGTGGCTTGAGATCCATGAGAAATGGCATGACCGTGGCCGTAAGTCTAATGTGACGATGCTCTTTGGTCATGTTGAAAAACGCAAAGACCGCATTGATCATATGATGCGTATTCGTGATCTGCAAGATAGAACAGGTGGGTTTAACTGTTTTATCCCTCTTGTCTACCAGAGTGAAAACAACTATTTGAATATCAAAGAGTTTATGACGGCACATGAGATCCTTAAGACTATGGCTGTCAGCCGCCTAGTCTTGGATAATGTAGCAAACCTTAAAGCCTATTGGGTAACATCAACAGTGAACCTCGCACTGCTATCACAAGAGTTTGGTGCGAACGATCTTGACGGTACGATCGAAAAAGAGTCGATCAACTCGGCTGCTGGTGCAGCAAGTGCCAACGGTGTTGAACTTCAAGAGTTCATTGATCAGATCAAAGATACAGGCTTTATTCCGGTTGAGCGAGACAGTCTCTATAACGAACTTAAAGTCTGGTAACAGCAAACAATGAAAGTCTCAGTGATCATTACTGCATACAATGATGTAGCTACTTTGGCAGAAGCTATAGAGTCTGTTATTGATCAAACATCTAAAGCTGATGAGATTATTGTCGTGGATGATGGTTCAAGTGATGCAACAAGTGAAGTGGCAAAAGTCTATGATGAGGTCTCACTTCTGCGTCAAAAGCATATGGGCCTTTTTTCTGCACGTAACAATGGTGTGATGATGGTAGAAAACAGGTGGATTGCTTTTTTGGATGCTGCTCAGAAATGGGATCGCAGTAAGTTGCAACATCAGATGGCTTTTCATCAAAAAAATCAGGATGAAAAGGTCAGTGTCTGTTCAGCAAATGAGTGTCTTACCCTCAATGAAGCCTTAGTCAAGGGGCGAATTGACAGCTCTTCGGCAATGCTGGAGAAAAGACTCTTCGATCAGCTTGGCGGCTTTGATGAAGCGTTTGAGCTGGTAGAAGATGATGAGTTTTGGATGCGCGTGGTTGATGCTGTCAAATAAGCTCTGCTATAATACAAGAAATAATAATTACAAGAAGAATCTATGATTTTAATGATCGACAATTATGACAGTTTTACTTACAACATCGTCCAATACTGTTTAGAGTTAGGAGCGGACTTGAAAGTCATCCGTAATGATGAGATGACTGTTGATGAGATCGCTGCGTTAAATCCGGAGAAGATCATCATCTCTCCTGGCCCGGCCACACCAAATGAAGCAGGTATCAGTTTGGATGTAATAGAGCGTTTTAAAGATGAACTTCCTATCTTTGGCATCTGTCTCGGACATCAGAGTATTGCTCAGGCATTTGGGGCTAATGTTGTTCGTGCGGAACGTATGATGCATGGCAAGACATCGATTGTTGCGTCTAAAGGTGAGTGCACTATTTTTGACAAGATGCCTGAGACCTTCAGAGCAACACGTTACCATTCACTTGTAGTGGAACAGGAAAACTTACCGGATGTCATTGTGCCTACAGCGTACAGTACAGATGATAATGAGATGATGGCATTTCAGATCAAAAATCGGCCTATATACGGAGTACAGTTCCACCCCGAATCGATCATGAGCGAATTTGGCCATGAGATGATAGGAAACTTCTTAAAACTATGAGAGAACGCATCATTCTTTTTCTTCTTTTAGGAATTGATGCATTAGTACTTTTATATGAAGTTTCTACCCTCTCCATAACCTCTCATGAGGCCGACGTCCTTTTTAACGGACACTCTTTTGTACACTATCTGACACAATTTTCTATTTCAATTTTTGGACAGAATGATTACGCGCTGCGAGTGCCGATGATCTTTTTTCATCTACTTTCTGTACTGCTTTTATATCAGGTCTCAAAGCCTTACGTCAAACGTAACAGTGACCGTTTGTGGCTTGTCTTTGTATACATTCTGTTGCCGGGAGTGATGAGTGCAGCTCTTTTAGTCAATAGTGCCGGCATCATGATCTTCACACTGTTTTTGTTACTCTACCTTTATCAAAAAGAGTCCCCGCTTATTCCATTTCTTCTTGTATTGTTTATAGCCATTGATGGCGCCTATGCACTTCTTTATTTAGCTATCTTTGTTTATGCGTTTAATAAAAACAATAAGTTCTATATGGCTTTTTCGATGCTTTTGCTGGCAGCTGTCTATTATCTGTATAGTTTTGACACCATGGGCAGACCAAGCGGGCACTTTTTAGATACCCTGGGGCTTTACGCAACCATATTTTCACCGGTTGTCTTCATCTTTTTGATCTACACACTTTATCGCAAGATGATCAGTAAAGAATATGACATTACGCTCTATATTGGCGGTGTTGTCTTTGTTGTCTCCTTGCTATTATCATTCAGACAGAGTATTCATATAGAAGATTTTGCACCTTATTTGATGTTACTGCTTCCTCTGGCAGCTCAGACCTTTTTTAGCTCTTATCGTGTGAGACTACGTGTTTATAGAGGACGCTACAGAGTACTGTTAGCTGTAGGATTTGCTATTTTGGCAATGCACTTTTTCTTACTGCTGTTTAATAAAGGACTTTACCTCTTCTTAGATAACCCACATAAACATTTTGCATACAAAACACATATAGTGAAAGAGTTGGCAGCGAACCTTGAAAATGAAAACATCACCTGTGTGTCTGCAGAGAGTGAAAAGTTACAGGACCGTTTAAGATTTTATGGGATTGATGAATGCACAGACAGAGTTCTATATGAAGTCCCTCTTGATATAAACAGTGATGTTACTATACGTTACGTTGGCCGAATTGTTGCGGCATATAATGTTACAAAAACTCCCATTTAAATAATTGAAAAGCATAGTATTTATTTTGAAGATAGTGCATAGTTTAGCCATGATATAATCCATTCAAAATATTTTGAAGGAATTGCAATGGCTCAAAAAGCGATTAGAGAATATGACGCAAAGTCAATTTTAGCAAAGCACTGGGATAAATACTTTCCAGACTTTACGTATGCATACGAAACAGTTATGGTTCAAAACGGATCAGAACTAAATGAAGCTGCAAAAACGAAAACATGGTTAGCTGAAAAGAAATTGGTTGCTAAACCAGATATGTTATTTGGTAAAAGAGGTATGAATGACTTAGTTCTCTTTAGAGATACTAAGCCAGGTGATGTTTCTTTAGCTAAAGCTGCTTCTTGGATAGATGAAAAATCTTCTGGCGATCAAAAAGTTTATTTCTCATTTGATGGTGATACTCCTGCTGGCGAGCCATCTGTAGATAAACTAACTAATTTCATTGTTGAGCCATTCACTCCTCATGAACAATCTGAAGAGTACTATGTTTCTGCTACATGTGTGGGTGACAATGACGTTATCTATATGTCTGCAGAGGGTGGTATAGCTATTGAAGAGAACTGGGATGCAAAAGTTACTGAATTAGCATTTCCAATTACTGCGACTGAAGAAGAGATTGCCAACGGTATTAGAGCTCATGTACCTGCTGATGTAGCTGACAAAGATAAGGCACAGTTTGCTGAATTTTGTATCGGTTTTTTCAGAGCATACCGTGAGTTAAACTTCGCATACCTTGAGATCAACCCTTTTGTTATGCAAGGTAACAAGATCGAACTACTTGATATGGTTGCTAAGCTTGATGATACTGCTGGATTTATGATGGTAGATGAGTGGGGCGACGTTGAGTACCCAACTGCGTTTGGTATGGAAGCTAAATCTCCAGAAGTTGAAGCTATTGAAGAAGCTGATGCTAAAACGGGTGCTTCACTTAAACTTACTCTACTTAAACCAGAAGCTAGAATCTGGACGATGGTTGCCGGTGGTGGAGCTTCAGTTGTTTATGCTGATACTATTGCTGATATGGCAGGTATTGATGACCTTGCTAACTACGGTGAGTACTCAGGTGGTCCAACGACTGGTGAGACTAAGTTCTATGCAGAAACACTACTTGACCTTATGACTAGAGAGCCAGATGCTTCAGGTCGTGGTAAGGTTATGATCATCGGTGGCGCTATTGCTAACTTTACTGACGTTGCAAAAACATTTACAGGTATCATCCAGGCATTCGAAGTATATGCTGACAAGATGAAAGCTGTTGATCTTAAGATCTATGTACGTCGTGGTGGTCCAAACTACGAAAAAGGTCTTAAAGATATTAAAGAAGCTGCAGACAGATTAGGCCTATACATCGAAGTATACGGACCTGAAACACACGTTACAGATATTGTACGTATGGCACTAGAGAAGTAAGGAGAAATAATGGAACAACTATATACAAAAGACACACAAGCGATTTTTTGGAATAACAACAAAACTGCTATCCAGAGAATGTTGGACTATGATTATACTATTCAGAGAAAGACTCCTTCAGTAGCGGCGATTGTTGCACCTACTAGTGGTAACAAGTTTGAGAAGTTTTTCTTTGGACCAGATGAGATCATGATCCCACTTTTCAAAACGACTGCAGACGCAAAAGCTGCTCAGCCTCAAGCTGATGTACTTTTGAACTTTGCATCATTTAGAACTGCTTATGATGTAACTATGGAAGCATTAGAAATTGGTGGTTTCTCATCAATGATGATTACTGCAGAAGGTATCCCTGAGCGTTTAGCTCGTGGTATGAACCAAACTGCTCGTGAGAAAAATGTAACTATTATCGGTCCTGCGACTGTTGGTGCTATCACTCCGGGTGCATTTAAAGTTGCTAACATTGGTGGTACTATTACTAACATTGTTAACTCTAAACTTCACCGTGCAGGTTCTTGTGGACTTGTAACTCGTTCAGGTGGACTTTTTAATGAGCTTTCTAACATAATCTCTATCAATGCTGATGGTATTGCCGAAGGCGTTGCTATCGGTGGTGACAGATTTGTTGGTTCGGTTTTCATTGATAACATGCTTAGAATGGAAAAAAACCCAGAAGTTAAGTACATGATTCTTCTTGGTGAAGTTGGTGGTACTGAAGAGTATAAAGTTATCGAAGCTATCAAGTCAGGTGCTATTAC
>JAUVKK010000157.1 GCA_030596305.1 Helicobacteraceae bacterium
GATGCTGATCCTGACTGGGCCAACCTGCAGATCGAAGTGGTTGATGTCTGGCACTTTATTATGAGCCTTGGTCTTGAAGACTACTCACAAAATTTCCGTGGCACCATTGAAGATCTTGCAATGCGTATCTCTCAAGAGACAGGTTATCAGAAACTGCAGGAAAATGGTGAACTTGTGTATGCTGAACCAAGTGCGATCATGGCGAAAGTAGAAGATCTTATCTTAAACAGTGTCAATCGTGACACACTAGATGGGCCTAAACTTTTTGAAGACTTCTTTGAACTGGCGTATATGAGCAAGTTAAATCTGACTGACCTTTACCGTCTCTATGTCGGTAAAAACATCCTCAATCAGTTCCGTCAGGACCATGGTTACAAAGAGGGCACCTATGTCAAAGTATGGGATGGCAAAGAGGACAATGTCGTAATGCAGGCTCTATGGGAAGATAATGCCGCTTTGACGCCAAAAGTACTCTACGGTGCACTGCAGAAGGCCTATGCGACTGTCTCCTAGTCGCTTTTCTCTCCACTTTAACCATGATGCTTCTTCGCCGTTTCATCTTTGATACGACGGTATAAGAAGATCTTTTAATCCATACTACAATCTTTACTCTCAGCAATTTCTAACAAGATGAATCTATATCTTCCTAACCCAGTATAACATCACAACTTACTACTCATCAGCAGTTTTAACGGCTTTTTGCTCAGCGTGGTAAGTCAGGTCAGTTTTGAGTTATTGGTAACTTAGATAAATATTTTACTTTTTGATCTAAAATAATCAGATGTTATACTTAAGGAGAACAAGAAGGAACAAGGAAAGAAATTCCTAGTCTAATAAAGGAGATGTCATGACAAGCAAAGTACTTTTAGGAATCCAGGTAATCGCCGGTTTGATGTTGATCGTGTTCGGTCTGAACAAGTTTTTGCATTTTATTCCTATGGGCGAACCGCCTGCAGGTATGGGTGAGTATCTGGGTGCTCTCTTTAAAACAGGGTTTATATTTCCTGTTATTGCGGTCATAGAGGTCACGGCCGGAGTTGCCTTTGTAAGCAATAAGTTCGCTCCGCTTATGGTCATCATCCTGATGCCGATCATCGTCAATGCCTTTTTAGCCCACCTCTTTTTGGACCCGGCGGGCATTGGTGCAGCAGCTTTTATTTTAATTGCCATGATCATCATTATCGTCAGGAACTTTGGTCGCTACAGAGAGATATTTAAACCATAAGGTGGTTAAGATGAGCAGTCTGGTTCACTTAAAAAAAGAGCAGCAGCAGTTAATGCCTCTGTTCAATGGTGCTTTTACGGAGAACAAACCTATCCCTTTTCCTGACAGAAAAGGGACACAGGCCTACTCGAATCTTTTTTACTGGGCACACTTGGTCGCGAGTGAGACAGCGGAGTTCCCTCTGCATCCGCATGAAGGTTTTGAGATCATGACCTTTGTTTACAGTGGCTCTCTTGAACACTACGATACAGCCACTAAGGTCTGGACCTCATTAGGTGCTGGAGATGTTCAGGTGATCCAAGCGGGTTCAGGAGTGCAACACGCCGAGCGGATCATTAAAGGAAGTGAACTCTTTCAGATCTGGTTTGATCCGGACTTTTCCAAAACACTAAAAAAAGATGCAGGGTACAGAGATTACAGGGCAGACGAGTTTACAAGCGAAAAGAGAGGTGGCATAGAGAGACTCTCATACCTTGGAGAAAAAGGCCCCATCTATTTCGAGACACCGGAAATTGAGATCGAAAAACTTGTTTTTGGTGCCGGTAAGTATGTAAAACTGATGGACCGTAATTGCACCTACTCCTATTACCTCTTAGACGGAGAGATAAGTATCAATGATGAATTAGTTGAAAAAGATAGTTTTGTAGTGTTTAATAAGATTGAGGATGTCACTTTCAGCGTTGATAAGAGAGCGGTACTTTTTGTTATAAAAAGTCCGTCAGAAGTAAATTACAAGCGATTTCTAGAGAGGTATTAAGATGAAAACAGTCAATCTTGATACGTTTAAAAACTGGAAAGAAGAAACCTATACTCTCATCCATGTCTTGCCTGAAGAACACTATCAAAACCTCCATATCAAAGGCGCAATAAACATCTGTGTTTACGAGGTGAGTTTTCTTGAGAAGGTAAAAAAACTCAACCTGGATGCAGAAGCAAAGATAGTACTCTACGGCGAAAGTGAGAATGAACTTGATGCAAAGGTCGCAGCCATTAAACTTGATCATCTTGGCTTTGAGGATGTCTATGTCTTAGAGGGTGGTTTGCAGACCTGTATTGGTGTCATGGCTTTGGAGGGTGATGGTGCCGAGATTGATACAGACCAGCTGCTCAGTTTAGATGACGGAAGATACATCTTGGCTGAGCAAAACATGCTTGAGTGGACAGGGGCCAACGTAAACGGCAAGCATTTTGGTGAGGTAGCACTTAAAAGCGGAACTATTGATGTAAAAGACTCACAACTCAGCGGAGAGTTTATCATCGATATGAGGTCTATCAAAACCCTCGACCTGAGTATTGAACAAGGTGCTGAACATCTTGATGCACATCTAAGATCAGGTGACTTTTTTCTGAGCAAACTCTTTCCAGAGGCAACATATAGTTTTAATAATCTTATGCCCGTACAGACTCCTTATCAAACAGACATTAATTATGTTTTTGATGGAGAGTTGACCATTAGAGGTATTACTAAACAACAAGGTATTAATGCGCTGATCTCAAAACTTGAAGAGGAAATTATTCTCAGTGCGAGAGTAGAGATAGATAGAACAAAATGGGATATTATTTACGGATCAAGCAAGTTTTTTAAATTTTTAGGGATGCATAAGATCTTTGACAATGTACTGATAGAGATGCGTTTAGTGTTAAAGAGAAGAGGAGTTAGATATATAAGAGAGAAGACTCTCTCATAAAAGGGTGAGACTTAGTCTCTGTAGAGAAACGTGACTTTGATCTGGGTACCTACATTGAAAGAATAGTGCTACTTGTTGATCATGATATAAAGATTTTTTTCTTCAAACTCTATTCTTTGGACTAATGCATCGATAATAGCTTTGAGTGTCTCTATAAAGTTGCTGTCGAGCTCAACATTTGGGTCGGTATAGTGAATAAAAAAGCGGATCAGCACTTTTTTAGTGTCTATAAACGATTTTCTAAACTCTTTGATAGCTTCAAGAATAGTTTGATCAGTATTGCTCTTTTCTGCTTTTTTAAAGAGCTCGCTAAATGTGACGTCCTCATCCATAAGATGGTTTAGCGCAACACTTTGAAGCTTGCCTAGCTGCTTCTTCGCTTTTTTTAACTGGTTGTTTTCATAATACTAAACTGTTTTGACAGCGTGTGTTGCTAATGCTTTATGTTCTGCCTGCCATTTTCTTACTTTTTTCGAATTGTGTGATAGATCTTTTTTGCGGTTAAATATAAAATCAAATATAATCAATCCTTTAATATAAAATGTTTAAAAATATTATATCAAGTGCAGTAGACGATATGTGATTATGTGGAGGTGTATTCCAATAAATCAACTTTTATGTAACAATAAGTAATAGTTATAATTAACTTGAATGCATCTATTTTCCATTTTTAGGTTATTATTTAGTAGACATTTT
>JAUVKK010000276.1 GCA_030596305.1 Helicobacteraceae bacterium
CAACATCACAAACTTCTCTTCTAAACCGGTACGTCGTGTTGATCATGTTGTCGGTATAGGTTATAACGAAGATATCAAAAAAGCTAAAGAAGTTATGTATGCTGTTATCGAGAAAAGTGCACACACAATCAGCGATCCTGCGCCACTTGTAGCGGTCACTGAACTGGCTGACAGCAGTGTTAACTTCACAGTCCGTGCCTGGGTTTCATCAGCTGATTACTGGGATGCATATTTTGAGATCATCGAAGAGATCAAATACGCACTTGACGATGCTAACATCAGTATTCCGTTCCCACAGATGGATGTTCATATGGACAAGGGTGAATAAGTAATGAAGAAAATAATTAGTTTATTGTTTGTTGCAGGCCTGTTAAGTAGCCTTTTCGCCGCAGAAGAAGAGAACTTCTCAGCACATGCTGAACTTAGTTATGCCAATACAGCGGGTAATACAGAGTCTCAAGACGTTGCCGGAAACCTTAAGTTTAAATACCCGTTCTATCAAAACGCAATCCGTTTTGAGGGAAACATCTTATACTCAGACAATGATACATTTGATGAAAATGGCAGCTATACAGATACAGTAAGAACAAAAAACCGTTGGGATGCAGAGCTGAACTATGACTATAACTTTAATGAAGTCATTGCGTTTAACTACATTGCCGGTGCTAAAGGTGATGAGTTTTCAACTTTTGTATACCAAGCATATACTGGTCCTGGTGCTGTTGTGACAGCTTTAAAAAATGATAACCATGATTGGAAATTCCAGGGGAATGTGTTGTACATGTGGGATGAGCATCGTGAATCATTCAATGCAGATACCAATGTGACTACTAATCAGTATACGCACGACTATGCTGGTTATCAGATCTCTATGGATTATGTTTTTCAATTTACGGCTAACTCAAAGTTTATTCAGTACTTGATGTACCGTAGTGAATTTGAAGATACGACAAACTACTTCGGTAAATCCAAAACTGCAGTAGAGAGTAAGATCAGTGATATATTCTCTATGGGTGTAAGTTATACGGTTGATTATACCAACAACAAAGCAGATGATGTACGCTCATATACGGACAATGTATTTTTGGCTTCTTTAATAGCTGACTTTTAAATTGACAATGCCAAGCTCTTTTGAGAGCTCGGATATTTCTTTTCGCTCATTATTACGCCACCAACGAAACATCTAAATTTCAATGCAGGTACTTTTGCAGATAATCAAGGCAGATGTTCTTTGGCGTAGCCGTAGCTACGGTGAAGGTTGTCTAACGCCGAGTATGTGCAAAAGTACCGCACCCTACGGGGAACGTGAGAAGAGGCAACCTTCAAACAAAGAGAGCTTCGACTTAGCTACAGCTAGGTCTTCATCTCTCTTCGTTCAAATCTTGCCTCTTCTCAGGCTCTTGAATTTTTAGATGTTTCGTTGGTGGCGTAATAGGAGCATCCATCCTTTATTCATGACCTTATAAACAGAGAGGTTTAGTTCATTGAAGTTCTGGCACTGTATTGAATCGATAAAAAGGCCATGGCTGCGATAAAAGCGGCATACAAAAAGAGCATAGACGGCCATAATTCATAGATGTAACCGGCACTGATCGCCCCGATAAATCCTCCCAACCCATATGAGATACCAAAGAAAAACTGCTGTGCCAGTTTGCGTTCGTTGTAAAGTTCGTAGAGGTAGCTGATAGCTGCTGTATGAAAGAGAGCAAAACTGAAGGCGTGCAGACTCTGGGCAAGATAGAGCACCGCGATATTTTCTGGGAAGAGCCAGGTGATGAGCCACCGTATGACGGTGACAAGCAGGGAGAACTCTAGTAGTTTGAGCAGGTTGCGTCTGAGCAGCGGTCCTTGAAAGTAAAAAAG
>JAUVKK010000220.1 GCA_030596305.1 Helicobacteraceae bacterium
CCTGTTGCCAGTGGAATAAGGCCGATATAACCCCATACCCAACCGCCAAATACAGCTACAAATAGAAGAAGACTTCCAACAAATACTCTTAAAAAACGATCGAAAAATCCTGAATTACACATATTGATCCTTTATTGTTTGTGATGTTGTAAGTATAGGGTTTTTAGAAATATTTGTCAGTGACTTTGTCACATAACTTATTCTGCCGCACCGCCGGCACTCTCTTTATCGATATTAACATGCTTCTGTTGACAGTATGGGCATCTAAAATCAAGTGCATTTACCCATACTCTATTACAGTCAGGGCACTTCAGACGATACCAAATTGGTGTTTTTATAAGAACTCCTTACACTTTTGTTATCTTCAGAGTATAGAGTAATAAAGTGTGGAAACCGGGGAGATGTTTTTAGTTACAATAGCGCTATGAATGAAACAGTATATAAAGAACGACGAGATAGACTTTTAGAGATAATGGACGAGGGTGTGGCGGTACTTTCAACTGCGACCATGCAGACGCGTTCCAATGATACGGAATACCCGTTTAGACCCAGCAGTGACTTCTACTACTTGACAGGTTTTGAAGAGGATAACAGTGTTGTTGTTCTTTGTAAAAAAGGTGATGAACGTAAAACTATTCTATTTGTTCAGGAGAAAGTGCCTGAGATGGAACTCTGGACAGGAGAACGTTTAGGTGTTGATGCCGCACAAGAGTGTTTTAGTTTTGACGAGGTCTATGGCATTGATAGTTTTGAAGAACAGATCAAAGCACTTCTAAAAGAGCAGACACTTCTCTATTTTGACCTTTTTAATAACAACAAGATCTACACTCAACTTAAAGTCATTGCCAACACGATGTTGCATACACGCGGCGTCAACCGTTCTCCCCGAACCTTCAGTGATATCACAAAACTGACCCAGCAGATGCGTCTGATCAAGAGTGAAGAGGAAGTTTCTCTAATCAGAGAAGCCCTTGTCATTACACAAAAGGCACATCATCATGCCATGACAACATGCCAGGTTGGAATGATGGAGTATCAGCTTCAAGCTGAATATGAGTACACCTTTAAAAGAGAGGGCGCTTACAGCGATGCCTATACAACGATCATTGCCGGTGGAAACAATGCCAACACGCTGCACTACATCAAAAATGATCAGGCTTTAAAAGAGGGTGAACTGGTCTTGGTGGATGCGGGGTGTGAGTATGGGTTTTATGCCAGCGATATTACACGAACCTACCCGGTCAACGGAACATTCACAGCAGTACAGAAAGAGCTCTACAATATGATCTTGGGTGTTCAGTTAAAAGTGATCGAAGCCATCAAACCCGGCGGCTCTAAAAAAGAGCTGCAAGCCTTTTCGGAAAAATTGCTGACTGAGGGGATGGTAAGTCTGGGTATTTTGGAAGGTGAGGTAGAGATGCTTTTAGAAGAGAAAGCCCATAAAAAGTACTACCCACACGGTATCGGTCACTGGATGGGCCTGGATGTACATGACCCTTGTCCTTACAGTGATGATAACGGAGATGAGAACTTATTTGCCGAGGGAATGGTACTGACCATTGAACCGGGACTCTACTTGCCGAAAGATGATGAGAAGATCCCTGAGAAATATCGCGGTATAGGGATACGTATTGAAGATGATGTGCTGATAACCAAAGAGGGGTGTGAAAATCTTTCACAAGGTATCGCTAAAACGGTTGAAGAGATAGAAAGTATCTGTAAGAGCTAGTCGGCTCTTACATGGTGATTAGTTGTAACTGTAACTCCAACCAGTTGAACCGGCTTTTACCTATCCAAAGTCAGCAGAGTTTCCTTCAAAATCAATGATGTGCATCATCGTATGTTCCAGATTCTCTTTATCTTCAGCTTTGAAGAGGTGCATTGGCATGACAGAGTCAAGGTTTGTCTCGGCAAAGGCTACGGCGTCGAGTTGTGAGAAGATATCATAGATATTGGTGATCTTGTACTGATCTGCGAACTTGTCTAAGATCGCGTGTTGGACATCGACAGGAAGTTCGTCAGATGTGTTTAGAAAAATCGTAAAATGGATAGGAGTATTGGGATTGTCACGTGTTGTCGGTGCGGCCATGATGATATACTCAACACCTTCAAGATGCGATTCTATTTCGGCGGGGTTTAGATAGTTTTCAGCTTGTAGGGCTTTAATAGTTTTTTGCATAGTTTCTCTTTTTTTATGGCATTATAAACTATTGAAAATAATATATGCCTACAGTATTGAGGTTATGATGACAAATCAAGATATAGAAACGTATTGTCTGGCGAAAAAGGGTGTTGTAAAAGAGTACCCATTTGACAAAGTGACAGCAGTCTATAAGGTTGGGAATAAGATGTTTGTTCTCTACAGCGATATGAGTGATGAGGTGAGTCTAAACCTCAAATGTGACCCTCTCTATGCACTGGAACTGCGTTCTATCTACGAGAGTGTTATACCTGGATACCACATGAGTAAAAAACATTGGAATACCGTCACCTGCAACAGAGAAGTGGATGACAAACTGGTCTATGAGTGGATCGATGACTCTTATGGTCTTATTTTCAGCGCATTGACTAAAAAACTACAAAATGAGATAAATCTAAAAGGCTAAATGTGTTCAGCATTAAAATATCTACACTGTTTATA
>JAUVKK010000135.1 GCA_030596305.1 Helicobacteraceae bacterium
ACATCACGTCTTCAGACACCTAATGCCTCTATTCTTGCATTTGTGAAGGCATCTTTGGCGAATGCTGAAAGTAATTAAGTTTACTCTTCTCATTTTCCCGTCATTCTGAACTTGATTCAGAATCCAGCTCTTGATAACTGCACACAGTTATCTACATCTCAGATGTAGTGGATCCCGGATCAAGTCCGGGATGACATGCTTGTATAGTATAAAAAACAAATAATAATCTACTAGGTTCTCCAATGACCACAACACCAAACGTTCCCAAACTTGACCTTGACACACTTAAACGTAAACTTGACGAGCGCTTTTCAGACGGCTTTTCAAAACTGTCCGACATTCCTGACCCATCACTACTGCTCAATGCACCTAAAGCAGCGAAACGTATCGCCGATGCTATTGGCAACAGAGAGCGTATTACCCTTGTCGGTGATTATGATGTTGATGGAGTCACGGCAACCGCACTGACCGTCCTCTTCTTTAGAGAACTTGGATACCCCCTGGATGTGATCATTCCCAACCGGTTTATCGATGGATATGGGGTCTCTGCTTCTGTCTTGGAGAGAGTCGAAGCGGACCTTGTCTTTACAGTTGACAACGGTATCAACGCTTTTGAGGCAGCAGAGGTCTGTAAAACACGAGGTATCGATCTCATCATCACCGACCACCACACGCCGTCTGAGACCCTTCCTGACGTCTACACCATCGTCGACCCCAAATTAGAAGATGACACCTACCCTTTTAAAGAGATCTGCGGGGCACAGGTGGCTTGGTTACTCCTTGTTTTGGTCAAAAAAGAGCTGGATCTCGAGATTAACATGGGGCAGTACCTTCCATTCCTTGCACTGGCAGTTGTAGCTGATGTTATGCCGCTGATTGGGATCAACCGCGCTATTGTCCAACACGGGCTCAAACAGATGATGACAAGTAAGCTTCCCGCATTCACCATCATCCGAGAATTTCTGAACAAGTCAGCACTCTCTTCTGAAGATATCGGTTTTCAGATCGCCCCGCGTCTAAACTCTGCAGGCCGTCTGGAAGATGCCTCTATCGCCCTTGATTTTCTAACCGCTGAGACACTCGAGAAGGCCTTTAATCAGTTTGAACTGCTCAACCAGCTCAATGACCTTCGAAAAGCAATCGAAGCTGATGTGACGGAAGAGGCGATCGCACAAGTCCAAAAGGGTGATAATGTTCTTGTTGTGGCCGGTGAAGATTGGAATGAAGGCGTTGTCGGCATTATTGCCTCTCGCTTGACAAAACACTTTGGCCGTCCTGCAATTGTTTTGAGCATTACAGAGGGCCGTGCCAAAGGGAGCGCACGCAGTGTAGGCAGTGTCAGCATCTATGAACTCATTAAGTCACAAGAAGAGCTATTAGAAGGCTTTGGAGGGCACATGATGGCCGCAGGACTTGCAATGCCTCAAGGGCACCTTAGCACCTTTAAAGAGAATATTAATGCTGTCGCTTCGAAGATAGACCCAGATGACTTTATCCCCCAAGAAGAGCTTATCGGTGAACTTATACCAGGTACCATCAACACGAATCTCTTAAACCTTCTGGACGCCTATGAACCCTTTGGCGAGGCAAACCCCCGTCCGCGTTTTCTGGCAAAAGAGGCGTATGTAGAGAGTGTCAACTATATGGGCAAAGAGCGTGACCACAGTCGTATCGGTATTCAACTTGAGGGCGGCATTGAGAAACATGACCTCATTGCCTTTAAACAGCGTTACAAGATGGCAACCAACCGCCGTCTCAGCTGCAGCTATACGATCAGTAAAAATGAGTGGAACGGAAAGGTCAGCATACAGATGATGTTGGATAAGTTTTATAACTAAATTAGATCATTCACCTGCAAACAGCTTAAACCTCTGCCATCAATTACTATTGAAACATAGTACATATGGCTATATTTGACGTACTTTATCACATTTTTATCATTATTGGCTCTCTTTTTCACGTATACAGTCATATTTTAGAATACAGGATATAAAATAGTTATAAATTGAACATAAGGTGGAGTTATGCAAGAAAATGAAGAGATTAAAGCACTGCTAAAAGAGATAAATGAAGAGATGCCATCGCTGTCACGTCGTGACGCGATCAAACTGATGGGAATGTCACCACTGGCTGCCGGTGTTATTGCCTCAGCAGGAACAGCAACAGGTACAGAGCTGCACGCTTCTGATGCAAAAGGAAAGATCGTTATCGTTGGTGGCGGCCTGGCTGGTATGTCTACAGCAGCAAGACTTTCAAACTCTCTCTCATCACCGGACATCACGGTTATCGAACCAGACCCTAAGTCTGTGTCGTACCAACCTGGACAGACACTGGTTGCTGCCGGTGTCTGGGAGCCAGATGACATCGTCTATAAACGTGACGACTTTCTTCCTAGCGGCGTAAATCTGATCACAGACAGTGTGGCCTCTTTTGACCCTGCGAACAACAGTGTGACAACAGCTTCTGGTGAAAATATCAGCTACGATTACTTGATCATCGCAACCGGATTGATGCTTAACTACGGTGCTATCAAGGGTTTAAAAGGAGTGATAACCTCTGCCGGTGCTAATAACGGTGAGGTTATGGAGACAATTGGAAAAGATGGTGCTCATTCTATCTACTTCCAAGACGGTGCAGCTAAGACTTATGACGGTATCCAAGAGCTGATCGCTAAAGCAAAAGCACATACGGGCAGCGAAAAACTCCAAGCACTCTTTACTCACCCAAATACCCCTATTAAGTGCGGTGGAGCACCGAAAAAGATCATGTATCTTACACATGCCCGCCTTGAAGAGGCCGGTGTACGTGACAAAGTAGAGTTAACATTCCTGCCTAACGGCGGCGCGATGTTCGGTGTCAAAGAGTACCACGATGCGATCTTACAGCAGTTTAAAGATAGAGATTTCAAATGGCACTACAAACACAATTTGGTTGAGATCGATACTGCTAACAAAGTAGCTATCTTTGATCATCACTGGGAGGAGAAAGGCGAGTATGATGAAGATCTCGAAGAGTATGACACTATCGTTAAACATGCGCTTGTTGAGAAGAAGTATGACTTCATCCATATCACTCCTCCGATGAAAGCACCTGACGCTGTTGGTAAGTCACCACTGGGTTCAGGCAAGGGCTGGGTTCCAACAGTCAAAGAGACACTAAAACACCTCAAGCATGACAATGTATATGTACTTGGTGACGTTGCGGCTGTTCCTATGGGTAAAACCGGGGGTAGTGTTCGTAAGCAGTACAAAGTCGTTGTTGACAATCTTATTGCAACGATGGAAGGCAAGTCAGAACTTCCTGCTGCATACGGCGGATATACTGTCTGTCCACTGATCACTAGTCTGGGCACTGTTATGCTGGCTGAGTTTGACTGGTCAAAAAAACCGACACCATCATTCCCACTTGACCCGACACAAGAGCGTTGGATCTGGTGGCTGTTGAAAGTATATGCACTTAAGCCTATGACCGTTTACGGCATGCTTCCAGGTAGAGCGTAAGCTCTTTGCAGGGGTTCTGCCCTGCCCCTTCAATACTCCCTAACTATCCACACACAAGATACTTATTATGCAGACACTTAAAAGAGAGCTTCTTATCTATCTTGGAGTATTCATCTTTTTATCTGCAGGCATGCACTATGAAGAGTGGCTTTCACATCCTTTAGAACACATATAGCCCGTAGCAGAAGCAACTTCGGCCCTTACCATCCGCTCTTTTTTACCTTTGGAGTCTATCTTATCATTGTCATTATGCGCGCCATTTTTACACTGTTTGCAAAGCTCTTAAAGACAAAGAGTGATTAAAATACTGTTTTAAAAGTTTATAAAATGAGATATTGGAGAATACGCCCCAATATGTGTAGAAAGTTAGAAAGTAGCAACAACCATCTGCGTGATGACAAAACCACC
>JAUVKK010000143.1 GCA_030596305.1 Helicobacteraceae bacterium
GATAGCGTGGTATGAAGGCCTTGAAAACTATATGTCTGTTGCTCAGAGTGACAACAAGGTCTTAGCCGGTTTTTTTACAGTGCGTGAGTGGAGTTTTATACGCGCTATCTTTGAAGCTGTTATACGTGAAGAGTGTGCGCATCTGAGTGACAGAGGGTTTGCGTTTAAAAAGAGCGGTGTTGAGATCTATACAGATGAAGGCGAAGTCGAGTTAAGCAAGCCTGCCTTTTTTACGCTTATTAATGATCTTTATAATGTTCTTATCGATGGGGCTAATGAAGATCATCACAATGTACGTTTTGAGATGTGGTGGCAAGAGTTTATTGATGCGGCCTATATTCTTCAACAGAGGTGTAAGCTGGAGAGACTTGTAGAAGATGAAGGTATAGAGACTGTTCATCAGAGAGTGACAAGGTAGGTACATGGGTGCATCCCGTCGTAATGAGATAGAAGAGGGCAGAGAGAAGTGTTATCGCTGTTACAGACCCATCAGCTCTTGTATGTGTCCACATGTCAAGCCTATAGAGACCAAGACCAAGTTTGTGCTCTTAATGCACCCAAAAGAGTTTCAAAAAGTCAAAAATGGAACGGGTCATATGACACACGTGTCTCTTCCAAATTCCGAGCTGTATGTCGGCGTGGATTTTAGAGACCACAAGCGTGTCAATGCCATACTCAAGGATACCAATAACCTCTGTTATGTTCTCTACCCAGGAGATGATAGCCACAATCTCAATGAAGAAAAGATCGAGACAAATGGCAAACAGGTCGTTATATTTATTATCGATGCGACCTGGAGCACAGCGCTAAAGCTGCTTAAGGTGTCAACGAACCTTCAATCCTTATCTAAACTAAGTTTTACCCACACCAAAAGCTCACAGTTCCAGATAAAAGAGCAACCAGCTGACTATTGTCTATCAACGATCGAGTCTACATTGACGATCTTAGAACTGTTAAATATACATGGGATGGAGAATATAGAAGCGAAGAAGTTAGAAAGTTTTTTAGACCCATTCAAAGCGATGATAGCGTATCAGATAGGGTGTATTTCATCATCAAAGAGTGATCATAAAAATGCGGTACGGTTTAAAAAGAGAAGGTAGTTGTTATGTCATTCTGAACTTGATTTACCCGAGGGCATTTCCTTTGGTCTCACATCCAGCTCTTTATAACTTCAAGAAGTTATCTGCACGAATGTGCAGTGGATCCCGGATCAAGTCCGGGATGACGGAGAAAAAATCCAACATTAAAAAGGCATTGCCTTTTATAACTCCTCTTCTCCCTCGATCTCACCAAAGAGTCCAGACGCGTCTACCTGCTGTTCAGCCTTTTTAAACTGCTCATCTTCGACTTTTGCATACTCTTCTTCCACGTACTCAACAAACTCTTCGATATCGATCTCTTCTTTGTAGATCTCTTTGTAATACATACAGATTTTGACAAATTCATCTGAGGCACCAAAGGCTTTAAGTCTCTTTTTCAGATCATTTTCTAATGACATTTAAGGCTCCTTCTTTGCAAAGATATGCAGATATCCAAAGTAGTGGATCAATTTTAGGTTTTTTTCTATATCTATTTTAGACGAGAGTGCTGAGAGGTATGTCGTGAAGGCATCGTCATCCAAGTCACCTAAATAGACAGTGTCTTGGGTGTTCTCACCCGTAAAATAGATAATGTGGTGTGTTGCAGTGCTCGTATCTTTAGTCCATAGTTTCATAAATAGAATTCTATCAAAAATACATTAGATTTGTACGGTTAATCGAGGAATGGTTAGAAGTGATTGTTGTGTTGGTGAGGAAATACTATTCATATTTCCAAAGTTCATACTTAGACCAGACCTCTGGTGCTTTTGTACAACCTGCATCAAATGCCATCTTTACGTAAGGAACAGCTTCTTTAAATGACTTTAAGACACCTTCTCCCTTGCAGTACATTATACCGATACGTAGAAATGACTTAGCATGCTCTTGCTGTGCAGCCTGTTTATACCAGTAGAGTGCTTTACGGTAGTTCTGTTCAACCCCTTTACCCTCATAAAATATCGTTGCAATAGAGTACTGTGCTTTGACATTGCCTTCGGCTGCATAGGGCTTCCACAGCTCAACAGCTTTTTTGTAATGGCCGGTTTTGTAGGCGTCAACACCTTTGTTGTAGTTGTTGGCGAGCAGTGCCGATGAGAGAAAGAGTAGAGAGAAGATAAGATTTTTCATAACAAGCCTTTTTGAAATAATATAGAAACTGAACATAAAGAAAACTTATCTTTATGTGATATAGAAATATAATATTTTATTTAGTTTGATTTAATTAACTTGAGTGGAGTGCACTGTACTGTTTTTACACATTATAGGGGGGAGATAGAGGTTGTCTATTAAAAAAAACTATATATCAAAGAGTTATCACGTATACTCGGGCTTTACTACTTAAGGACTACTAATGAATAAATTTTTACTTTTACTATTGCCTTTTTCGTTAATGGCATTGACGATGGAAGAGATGGTTCAAGGTACACTTGACAAAAATCCGAATATGCAAAAAGATATCGGAAACTACCGTGCGGTTAAATATGACCTGGACAAAGCTGAGTCAGGCTGGAAGCCAAATGTAGACTTTAGAGCGGATGTCGGTTATGAACATACTGACAGAAAGTATGACCAACGAGATCAGCTTGATACGACCGACGATCTTATGCGTAACTCAGCCAGTCTTGTTGCAACTGAAAACCTTTTTGAAGGTTTTGCGACAGAGTATGACATCAAAGAGCAGAAGAGCCGTATTTTATCTTCACGTTTCAACACACTTCAAAATGCGAATGTTTTAGCGCTTCGTTCAAGCGAAGTCTATATTGAAGTACTTCGTCAAAAATCACTGCTGGACCTTTTTGAAGAGAATGTAAACTCTCATGAGCGTATTTACGGACTTATCCGTGAAAAGACAGAAGCAGGTTCAGGCCGCCGTTCTGACGTTGAACAGTCAGAAGGACGTTTAGCACTGGCGTACTCAAACTACATCGCGCAGGTGAACAACTATCAAGACTCTATTGTCAACTTCGAGCGTGTTTACGGTGAAGCACTGACATCTTCGTCTTTAGAACTCCCGCTTGCACCGTCACTGCCTGCTGATACATATAATGGTCTGTGGACGATTGCGCAGCAGTACAACCCGACACTGCTGTTGGAGAGAGCAAACATCCAGGTCCAGGAAGCACGTTACACAAAAGACAAGGGCAACTACTACCCATCTGTTGACTTGGAACTGGCTGCTGCAAGAGATGAGAACGTACAAGGTTATGAGGGGACAAATACCAATGCACGCGGTATGTTGAAACTTTACTATAACCTTTACCGCGGTGGTTCGGATGAGGCTATTCGTCTTCAGAACCTTGAATATATCACGGTTCAAAAAGAGAGTTTCAACGAGCAGCAGCGTGCGGTTCGCGAGAAACTGAAACTGGCATGGTTGGCACACCAGATCACATTCAGACAGATCCGTTGTATCCGTATGCATGTCGAGTACTCTAAAAAGACAGCTGAGTCATATGCACAAGAGTATCAACTAGGACGTCGCAGTATTGTTGACCTGTTAAATGCTGAACTTGAGTATAACGATGCACGTAAGCAGCTTAAAAATGCACAGTCAGATGTCCTGTTTTCACGTTTCCGCATTTTGGAAGCGATCGGTCTCTTGAACTACGCACTTGCGACTAACGTTGAAGATAAGATAGACGCTGAGATCCCGCAGGATGTGACAATGAGCCTTCGCCAGTTCGACTCAGTCG
>JAUVKK010000047.1 GCA_030596305.1 Helicobacteraceae bacterium
TGATAGGCTGATCAATGTTTAAAATGGCCTCCGCATAAAGCGCGTTGGCAAACAGACTAAGTAAAAACAGTAGTATGAGAGACTTTAGTTTCAAGATTCTTTCCTTATTAAGAGCACCTAAGATGCTCTAAATTTTATGTATGAAAGTGTATGTGAATTAAGCTTAAGTGGTGGCTTTAATCTGACTGGATATTTAGAGCTGCCTTGGACTAGGCACTGTACGAGTTTAGGCGATAACCGACTCCGGAAATATTCTCAATTGCTCCCTCCGGTACTTTCTTGCGGACACCCCGGACAAGCGAACGGATGGCATCTTGACTCATCCCTTCATAAGGCCAGATAGCATCTTCGATCTCCTGATAGGTGAGGGTACGGCTGGTGTGGTGTGCAAGAAGATCTATAAAAAGGACTTCATTTTTTGTCAGCTTCACCTCTTTTTCGTCACAGATGATGTACTGACTGTAGGCACTGTATTTACACGCTTCAGAGAGCTGTATAGAGAACTTGTTTTCATCTTTGATCTTCTCGACCGACTGGCTGAGAGCACCCTGCAGTTTCTCTTTTGTTATCGGTTTGACCAGGTATTTGACCAGGTTTAGCTCCACCGCCTTCATAAGGTAGTCTGTGTCGGTGTAGGCGGTCGCGACGATGATCTGGACATCCTGGTCTTTGGAGCGGATGTAGCGAGCCATGTCAAGACCGTTAAGGCGGGGCATACTGATATCGGTGATGATGATGTCCGGTTTCTCATCAGCCCAGACCTTGATGGCCTCTTTGCCGTCGCTCGCCTCTAACACCTCTTTGGCGATACGTTTTAGGTATTCGACTGCGTTTCGGCGGACATCGTCTTCATCTTCGACATAAAGGATCCTGAGATCTTTTAGTAGTTCTTGTTGCAATTTTTGTCCTTTGGTTAGGTCAAATATGCCACAGTGAAGCGCTCACTGTTGGCATCATTTTTCTCAAAAAGTTTTCAAATCATTAATATAGATTATTATATCATTGCAATATGAAAAAACAGAAACAATTAATGACACAATTCCTTTATGAGAAAGTGTGGACAAAGGTCTCCGATCAGGAAGCTATTAGACTGATCGATGATGAGATGGAGATGGGTGATGGCAAAGGGACACTGGAGTACATAAAAAGTGCAGGGGCCAACGGCAAGGTCATCACTATCGGTGAGTGCCGTTTTAAGCTGGAGGGCTAGCTGTGACCAGAGCTTTTATCCGTTATGCCTTACTCAGTATAGTAAGCTTTGGACTTCTCTATTTTCTCTTTAAATTTCGTATTCATCTCCAACCCATCTGGGCTTATATCGCAACCATCAATGTCGTCGGTTTTGTGATGTATGGTTTGGATAAGTTCCTTGCAAAACGAAGCTGGCTCAGAGTACCGGAGAGTCTGTTGCATATCCTGGCGTTCGCTGGGGCAACACCTGCGGCGATCGTCGCCCAGCAGCTCTTCTGGCACAAGACGACAAAACGCAGCTTTCAGGTGATGTTCTGGTTGATCGCTTTAGTGCAAGTCGCACTTGTATATGTAGTTGTTTATACGGACCTTTTACAGACTGTTTTTTAGAAGTGTTTTTGTAGGGTCTCTTCCCATATGTTATAAGCCTTTGGTGTCAGATGGACGCCATCGCTTGTGAGATCTTTTTGTATTCCACCCTCTTTATCGACCATTTCTCTATAAAGATCGATAAAGACAAAGCCTCTTTCCTTACTCTCTTTTTTTAAAAAATGATTGAGCACAATAACACTCTCATTGATCTGTGATGTTTGCTCCATCGCTTCCACAGGCAAGAGAGAGAAGATGATGACATTTTTAATGCACTTTACTGTTTCGAAGATCTTCTCATAGTTCTTTTTCATGGTATCTACATATTGACCTTGTAAAAGATCGTTAATACCAATCATCAGCAGAAGTGTCTTAGGCTTTTTTTCCAGGGTGTAGTGAAGGCGGTAAAGCAGACCGTCAGTAGTGTCACCGGCAATGCCGGCATTGTGATGCTTGCCAAAGTTGGACCAGTCATGGAAGTCGGTGAGGCTGTCACCCAAAAAAATAAGATCAAATCGTTTTTGCATATGAGAGTTCTTTCAATCTCCTCATCCCTGCGTAGGCAGGTATGACGAGATCAATAGGTTAGATCGAGTTTTAAAGGTGCTTGATCTTAACGGTGGAATTAAGTAGCCACCCTGTAATCACCATCAATAGTATTGTGACAAACGCTGGGTAAACATAGATACCACCTAAAAAGACAAACCATAAGACGATGGCTCCCATAGGCGTTGGAAGACCCGTAAAGTACTCTTCGATTTCACCCTCTTCAGCATTGATGTTAAATTGGATAAGACGGCGAAGCCCACTGATGATGTAATAGAGTGAAATAGCTGCACCGAGTGTAAATATCAGTGTTGAGTCAGAGACCTGGATGATAGAGACAAAGATAATAAATACAGGGGTCAGAACAAACGAGAGAAAGTCTGCATAGGAGTCAAGCTGGATACCAAACTCGTTAGAGAGGCCATACTTACGTGCCATTTTCCCATCAAAAATATCAAAACCTCCACCGATCCATAAAAAGATAACAGCCCAGACAAAGTTACCTTGTGTTGCAAGGTACATTGCGATCAACCCACTGGCAAGGTTTCCAAAGGTGAACATGTTAGCCATGTTGAAATGGCTATCAGCACGGTAGAGAAAATTCATTGATATCCTTGATAATGATAAGTCGTATTATAGCAAAAAGAGTATGAAGCAAGAAAATGAGCAAGATTTTTAATTCTAATTGATAATTAATATTATTATTAGTATAAGTGTGACAGAATTTTTTTATTGATTTGGCTTATAAGGAAACAAGGAATGAAAATAGCTGTTTTGACTTTAGTAATGTTTCTCGTACTTTTTGGAGAGGAGATACCGACAAAAAAAACAGAGGGCGGGTTGATTCACACTAAACAGGCTGGACGTTACAGTGTCGTGTTTAAACTTCCCGAAGAGGTAGACGGCTTTGATCAGGCTTTCGACTACGCTAAACCCTTTGGAACGTTTCGCTTGGCTAATGTTAAAACTCAGCAAGACGCTTTAGAGGCATACAATATAGACGAAGAAAAAACATCTGGTACCTCTTTTGGAGGGATCTTTGGACTTGAAAGTGCCTCTCTTTACGGTTTGAATCTTCATTTGGGTGCTTATGTCTCACAGAAGATCACGTCACTGAACCCTAGTGACTCTGCAGAACAGAATATGGAGCTTTTTGACGCGAATGGTGACTCTTTTGTTTATGTTGGTGAAGCCAGTCTGCAGTATGAAAATGAGATGACCTTAGTAAAAGCAGGGCGTATAAGAGTAGAGACTCCTTTTGCCGGTAGTGATGACATTCGTATGGTGCCAAACAGTTTCGAAGGTGCATGGGGGAAGGTCAAGCTTGGAAATCGGTGGCGGGCACAAGCTTACTACCTGACACGTTGGGCCGGTACGGATTCTGGTGATGACCAAGAAGTGTTTAAACCTTTGGTTGATGAGGACGGTTATGGATTAGCTGGAGCTGCGTTGTCATATAAGATAAACAATGCAAACAAGGTCTCTCTTTGGTACTATAACATTGACAAGCAGAGTGATATTGTTTATGCAGAAGGTACCGGAGAACTCTATTTTAGTGAGGCATTTCATATGGAGTGGGGGTTACAAGGTGCGCATATAAGCGAGCGGGACAGTTCTGGTATAGAAGGGGATGTTTTAGGTGCAATGGCGATTGCCGATTATGATTTTGTCTATCTTGGTTTGGCATATAACCATGTTTTTGAGGAAGCGGGTAAGACTATTACAGATGGTTTTGGCGGTGGCCCTTACTACACTTCTTTGGATGAACAGACCATTGGTGCGGTATCTGCACTCTCTCCGGGTGATGATCTTATGGTCTATCGTGTTGCGTTAGGATTTGACTTTACTACATTAGGTATCGATCAACTGAACCTGGAGTTTATTCATGGACATTTTTTATTGGAAGATTCTCCTGCAAAAGCGAAAGAGAGTGACGTTGTTTTGACCTATGCGATTACAGATCGTTGGTCTTTTGAGAGTATCTACAGTGATATTAATATGATGAATATCGACTATAGCAATCCGGATAATCGTGAGTCTCGAGATTTTAGACGCTTGGTTACGCGATTAGACTACAGTTTTTAAGCGTAATTAACTTGATTTTTATTATCATTACGTAAATACTAGATAAATAAAGAATAAAACATTATGAACATATTAACAAATTGCCCAAGAGGGTGTGAAACAACAGTAAAAAAACTCCATGCAACTGGTCCTTTGAAGCAGCGCTTGGTCTCATTTGGGATTATTAAAGGTGCCACAGTCACACTGATGGAGTATGCACCGCGTAAAAGTACCGTTGAGGTCAAAGTGGGCAAGACGCGTTTAGCCCTACGCAAAGAAGAGGCAGATATGATCGAGGTAGAAGATGCAGCAAAATAGCGGACCGACCTGTCCGGTCATAGCCAACCATATTAAGATCGCTCTTGTCGGTCAGCCCAATGTTGGTAAGAGTATGCTTGTTAACTCCATCTCAAATGCACACTTGCATGTGGGTAACTTTACCGGCGTTACGGTAGAGAAGACTGAAGTCCTGTTTGACTACAAAGATTACCACTTTACGGTGGTCGATCTTCCTGGTACTTACGCCTTTACAAACTACACCATTGAAGAACGTGTAACTCATGACTTCTTGTGTAATGAAGAGTATGATCTTGTCATTAATGTTGTTGACTCGACAAATTTAGAAAAAAACCTTCAGTTGACAGCTGAGTTGATGACGATGAGTAAAAAGATGGTCTTGGCACTTAACATGAGTGATGAGGCAGAGAAAGAGGGCATAGAGATCAATGCGCCGTATCTGTCTCAACTTATAGACCTCCCTGCTATTGCTGTTTCGGCTGTTTCTAAACTTGGCCTTGATGAGCTTGTAGAGGCTGTTATAAAAGTGCATGAGGCCCCTTTGGTTGAGCCAAAACTGATCTTTTCAGAGGCGGTTGAAGAGGAGATAGGGCATATTCAGGGTTACCTGGACCGCCACCGTTTCAAAGCGGCTATCTCTAATCGTAATATAGCGGTGAACCTACTTCAAAATGAGACAAAGACCTATAGGGTTCTGCATGATAACCCACTCTGGACAGAACTTCAGCCTATGCTGATCGAAGCGGACAGACATATAGAACTGCACCACGACAGTGAAGATATTAAAGAGATCTTTGCCGAGGAGTATGCTGCTTTTAACCGCGGTATTATTACTGAGGTTGTTAAAGAGAAAAAGCAGAGTATTGTTAAAAAGACGATGACAGAGCGTATCGACAGTGTACTGATTCACCCTTTTCTGGGTATTCCGATCTTTCTCTTTTTTATGTGGTCGCTTTTTCAACTTACTTTTGAAATAGGCTCTATTCCGATGGAGTGGATCGACGCCTTTTTTGGCTGGTTTGGTGATCTTGTCGGTAATACTATCGCCCATGAAGCAACACGTTCATTGATTGTTGATGGTATTATTGCCGGTGTTGGTGCCGTTGTGATGTTTGTGCCTAATATTATGATCTTGTTTATCGGTATCGCCCTCTTGGAAGCAACGGGGTATATGTCACGGGTTGCCTTCTTGCTTGACGGTTTTTTCCACAAATTTGGTCTACACGGCCAGTCCTTTATCCCGCTGGTAACAGGTTTTGGCTGTTCGATCCCCGCTTATATGTCGGCGCGTATTTTGAAAAATGACCGAGATCGCCTCTTGACACTCTTTATCATTGGCTTTATGAGCTGTGGGGCAAGACTACCGGTCTATGTTCTTTTTGCCGGGGCATTTTTCTCAGAGAGCGCAGCAGGAAACATTCTGTTTGCCATCTATATTACAGGTGCGGTTATTGGTCTCTTTGCAGCGAAGATCTTAAAGATGACGGCCTTTAAAGGGGCGGATGAACCATTTGTTATGGAGATGCCGAAATACCGTCTTCCATCATTTAAACTCATCTGGCACACGGTGATGACAAAGACCTGGATGTACCTGAAAAAAGCGGGTACCTTTATTGCAGCAGCGACCGTTTTAGTCTGGTTTTTGAGTACCTATCCGCATAATGAAGAACTTAACAGTACATATGCAGTTCAGGTTGAACAAGTACAGAGTGATGAAGAAAAAAGTCTGTTGGCTAACAAACTGCAAGTGAGCCAACTCGAACACAGTTACCTTGGCAGTATCGGTAAGTTTATGGAACCGGCGTTTGAACCGCTTGGTTTTGACTGGAAGATGACAGTGGCCCTTCAGGCAGGTCTTGCAGCTAAAGAGGTTGTCGTCTCGACCTTGGGTGTTCTATATGCCATCGGTGATGATGTGGATGAAGAGAGCAGTTCACTTGTCGACGCGATCAGCAAGAACATTCCCTTTGCCTCGGGTGTTGCCTTCATCGTCTTTGTTATGATCTATTTGCCGTGTCTGGCGGCCTCTGTCGTCTTTACCCGCGAAGCAGGCGGTATTAAGTACTTTGTCTATCTCTTTATTTTTACAACGATAACGGCTTACGTACTTTCGTTTATCGCCTATAGAGTAACACTGCTTATCACTTAGTAAAAAGTTCCAGTTTCGGCGCATCTTGCACTGGAGTTCACCACTCAACATGGAAGAGAGCATAACAGCTTCTATTAATGTCACTTTACTCCTTAAAACTAAGCTCCCAGCTTAGTTTCTTAACAGGAGATATCGTCTTCGGCTCACGTCCAGCACAATCTACACCAAATCTAAAACTTTTTCAACATTCAGTTTGTCTTCAGATGAGCTTTGCCGTCTTTCGTGATTCACCAGTCACAGGGGTTATCTAACTGTTAGGCATATTGGGTTAAAATCACTGCATGATAAAAATATTAATGATAGAAGATGATCTCGAATTAGCGGAGATCCTAACCGAATTTTTAGAACAGCTAAAACAAGAAGAGATCAAGGTCGAGACGGAAGATGATCCTTTTAAAGCCTTAAGCATCTTGAAGCTCAAAGAGTTTGACCTGGTTATCTTGGACCTTACCCT
>JAUVKK010000152.1 GCA_030596305.1 Helicobacteraceae bacterium
CTCACCATTCCACCGCTGATGTTGATCGTCTCAGCAGTAATATAAGTCGCTTTGTCAGCCAAAAAGAAGACCACTTCTGCAACTTCTTCAGGCTTGCCGATACGGCGAAGTGGAATGCTCTTTTTCATCTCTTTAAGCGGCAGATCTTCTGTCATCTCAGACTCGATCAAACCTGGAGCAACACAGTTGACACGAATCTTGTAACGTCCCATCTCCAAAGCAAGCGCTTTAGTGTAAGCGATGATACCGCCTTTAGTGGCAGAGTAATTGGTCTGGGCTACATTACCGGCAATCCCTGAAACAGACGACATATTGATGATGGCACAGTTCTTTTTGGCGATCATCTTCTCAATAACTGCTTTAGTCACACGAAACATGCTGTTAAGGTTGGTGTTAATAACATCTTCCCACTCATCATCCTTCATCCAGAAAAAGAGGTTATCTTTGGTGATCCCCGCATTATTGACAAGTACATCCAACTCAAGTTCGCCAAAAGCCTCTTTGATGTTCTCTTTATCCGCTACATCACAGTAGATGATCTCACCATTTTTGATCTCATCCAAGATCGCTTGGGCTTTTGCTTCTTGAGAACGGTAATGAATGTAGACAAAGTAACCTGCATCTGCAAAAGCACGGACACAGGCTTCACCGATAGCACCGGTTGCACCAGTGACAAGTACTCTTTTTGCTTCGCTCATTACGCTAGCTCACCATTTTTGATCATCTCAACCACTTTAACGATCTCAATATCCATACGGCGATCTTCGACCAATGGCGGGATAACTGCACGGATCTTCTGGTAGATCTTCTCTAACTGAGGAGAGATACCTTCATGTCCGCGAATATCAACCGCCTGTACAAGACCCATAAAGGCGATAGCAAGCATGTTATCTAAGTCTGGAAGTGTACGTTTGAAGTTAAGTGCTGCTGTTGTTCCCATACTTACTTTGTCCTGGTTCAAAGACTCTGTCGGACGAGAAAAGACAGATGCCGGCATGATGTTCATCATAACGTCAGCACTAAGAGAGCTTAGTGAGATCTGCATCGCTTTAAAGCCGTGGTGGTGCGGTTTGTCAGAGATCTTAAGGTTTTCACCGATACCGCGGTTAAATTTGTGGTCAACAAGAAGAGAGAACTGCTTGTCAAGAAGGTCAGCTGCATTGGCAGAACAGATCTTCAATGTGTCCATAGCATGTGCAACATAACCGCCATAGAAGTTACCTGATGTGTAGATCTTCTTAAACTCACCATCGATGATCGGGTTATCATTGACCGCATTACACTCTGTCTCAACCCACTTCTTAGACATCTCAAGGTTATCCCAGACGATCCCTAGAACCTGTGGTGTACAACGGATCGAGTATTTGTCCTGAATACAAAGAGTGTCATCATGGAAGAATTTCTCATAACGCTCATCTTGTGCCTGAACGATGTCAGAACCCTCAAGCTTTGTAGCCAGCTGCGCAGCACAACGGATCTGACCTGCAAAAGGTTTTACCTCATGAACAAGCGGCTGAAGCGGTGTACCGTCAGCATGCATCATCTCAAAAAGACCAGCAATAAAACTCTCATACGTATGCATCCAGTTCTCAAACTTCTCCATCGCAATAAGAGCAATACCGCTCATAGAAGCCGTACCGTTCATGATCGCCAATGCCTCTTTCGGCTCTAGCTCATATGGCTCGATGTCAAGCTCTTTGTAGACATCCGCACTGCTGCGGATCTCACCTTTGTAGTAGACCTCACGCTCACCCACAATTGCTGCTGCAACATATGAAAGTGGTGTTAGATCACCACTAGCCCCAACTGAACCCTGTGAAGGAATGACCGGGATAATGTCATTGTTGAAGAAGTAAGCAAGACGCTCTAAAAGATTAGTCGTGATCCCTGAGTATCCCTTAGAAAGGCTTGTCAAACGGATCAATAAAATACGTTTACACTCGTCGTGTGTCAGGTTCTCACCAATACCACAACCATGAAAACGGAAAAGGTTTTTCTGCAGCTCTTTGGCCTGCTCAAATGCAGAGTAATTTGTACCCGCTTCACCATAACCTGTAGTAACACCATAGATCGGCTTACCTGTTGAGATCTCTTCTAACAAAAAAGCGTGAGAGTCTTCGATCTTTTTACGAAATGCCTCTTCTGTAGAGATCTCTACATTTTCTGTGTGACAAAGTTCTTGGTAATCGATATGTTGAGCGTTGATTTTGATTGACATCTATTTTCCCGAAAAACTGCTACACATGGGTTTTTGACTAGACAACCGTGTCTGCGAAAGATGCCCATAAATAACAGCTATAAATATTTTTTGTATTTTAGCACCACAACCCCATATATCGACTGAAGAGATAATATATTGGGGTAGGTTATCTGAGGAAAATCGTTTGGTAAGAAACTATTTAAGACCTATCAGTCGCAGCATATTTTTAAAAAAGAGTCTAGAGTGCAGTTTACTGAGCCGAACATTATCTGTAAAGGCGTCAAAATGGCTGATCCGCTCTTCCGGTTTAGGGTAATAGACTTCGATCTCTACCTCTTCGATGTAACCGCCATTCCAAACATGTCGAACCAGTACTTCGATCTCAAAGTCATAACGACGTTTCTCTATAGGAAGGTCTAAGACAGAGACAGGATACGAGCGGAACCCTGACTGGGTATCATCCAGGTGAAGTCCCGTCTCTGTCCAGATCCAGAAGTTGCTGAATTTACGTCCGAACTTTGAAGATCCCGGTACATTCTCACCAAATCTTCGACACCCGATAACAATACAGTTTTCAAGGTCTTTACCGATGAAGTTATCTATCTCATGTGGATAGTGCTGACCATCACCATCAACAATAAAAAAAGAGTCAAACCCGAGCTCTTTTGCCTTTTTTCCACCCGTCAATATCGCTTCGCCCTTCCCTTTATTGGGAGTATGTCTAAGTAGATATAGTGACTCATCTTCATCAATGTTTAACATCACACTTGGTTCAGAACCATCATCAACAACGATAACAGTACTCTTGGTTTTCAGCGCTGCGTAAACAACCTCCTCAATGGTCTCTGGGTTATTATAAACAGGGATAACTATACACGTTTTGTTCAAAGCAATTACTCTCATATAAATTTAATAGATTATAACAGAGAAGGGCTTTATAGGCACCATTTTATGATTAACATCAAGTTATAATATACATACCTTTTGCTATAATCGCGAATACTATAATATTGAGACCTCTGTACAAACCTGACGTTCTCAATTGTCTCAAAAAGGCTAAAGATGACTGAGTGTGATGTATTTATTATCGGTGGAGGGCCTGCAGGTTCTATAGCGGCTGCAAAACTTGTTCAAGCTGGATACAGTGTTGAAGTTGTAGAAAAAGTGAAATTTCCGCGTTTTGTGATCGGTGAATCACTTTTACCACGTTGTAATGAGCTTTTAGAAGCAGCAAATATGCTCGAAGCAGTTCAAAATGCCGGCTTTCAGTTTAAAGGCGGTGTTGCTTTTCAAAATGAGAAGAATGACCTTAAAGTCATCCACTTTGAAAACAATATGGGACAAAAACACAACAGCTCTTTTCAGGTACGCCGCGAGACCTTTGACAACCTTCTTCTAGAAGAGGCTAAACGTTTTGGTGCCAATGTCACTATGGAGTCTGAAGTCACTGCCTATGACGAACAGACAAACATTGTT
>JAUVKK010000230.1 GCA_030596305.1 Helicobacteraceae bacterium
AAGAACTATTAGAAAATTCAGATATGGTCATCGTCGATATCCGTACAGAAGGTGAATGGATGCAGACTGGTATTGTTCCCGGTTGTAAAACAGTTGTCTTTTTTGATGATCGTGGCGGGTATGATGCAGAGGGCTTTTTAAAGCAGATGGACGAACTTGGCGGTAAAGATGTAGAGATCGGTCTTATCTGTCGTACAGGTGCTCGCACAGCGCAGGTGGCCGGCTTTATGGAGCAGCAGGGTTATAACGTAAAAAATCTTCTTGGCGGAGTTATGCAGCTTAAAAGAGATGGCTACGAGTTAGTCCCTTACAAGTAAAAGTTCTAGCTTCGGCGCATCTTGCGTCCAACTCAGACACTCAACGTACCGATGTACGCCTTCGGTCTGAGTTAAACACAATCTACACCAAATCTGAAACTTTTACTGCGTTTAGTTTTGATACTGTCATTTCAGATGAGCTTCGCCATCTTTCTTAACACTTAACCATAGGTGCTTATTCCGTAGAGTGTGTTTCTATATGCCCTTGCTTGTACTGCTCTTGCGGTTCAACTTGTATCTCTTCTTCTGCAACTGCTTCAGCTTTGTTGTCGCATCCGCTTAACATCAACAGAATAAAAAGACTACTTATTACGTTTTTCATACTCATCTTTTAGCCTTTGATAAAGAGCGATAATTCTCTCTTGGTAGATTCTGCTCTCTTCATCGTGACAGCAATCTCTGATCTTTTGGTACTCATCGATAGTGATCTTGTCAGCATAACGTGGATAGGCTTTGAGGTCTTCGATAAGGTGGTCTATAAGTTCATCAATAGCCAGCCCGTTATCTTCAACTATTTTATCCAAGTACTCTTCAACTGTTAGGCGAAGTGTATTAGCTCTGTCTTCATCACTGTAGATAGCCATTCCGTCTTCTTGAACAAGGTTTAGTTCACATTCGCCAAACTCTTCATTTGCTGCAATCAATGCGGCATAAAGTTTAGCTCTGAATTCAAGAGAGTTATGATGGTATAAAAGAAGTTCTCGGAAGGCACGAAAGAGATAGTGTTTAAGGTTAAATGCCATTGTTCGCCTATTTATTGGAGGTGCTGTTATATTTATCTGTTATTATACTGCAAAGGAAATTAGCATTGAAACAAATATCAATTTTTATAACTTTATTATTACTGATCGGGGGCTGTGCTTCAAAAGAGCCAACCGTTATAACACATAAAGTATCAACGAGTTGTGATTACTATTCACTGCAATCAGCGGAGTGTTTGGATAAAAAGCGTTTTGTTGATCGTGTAGAACCGTACGAAGTCATTTTTTTAGGAGACCATCATCACAGTGCAAATGCACACAAGGTGGCGGTTGAGTTGGTAAATGAACTCTCCGGTCGCGGTTATCGTATCGCTTTTGCAAATGAGTGGTTCAGTCCGCAGAATAATTCACTGCTAAACCAATACACAAACGGAGAACTTGAGACCAATACCTCAAAAGCACTTGGCTGGAAAAAGCGGGCAGGGTATGATTTTAATCTCTCTGAACCTATCTACAGTGCCGTTATCGCTAATCACGGAAAACTTTACGGTATCAACATGGAAAAAGCCTTTAAAAAGATGATCTCTGACAACAACTTATCTGCGATGGATGATGAGCAGAGAGCTTTTTATGACAGTTTAGATCTTAATGTAACGGCACACCAGCAGTTACTCTCACCATTTTTCAGCCACTGTCATAAAACAAGGAACGGCGAATCGCCGAAGCAGTGTAAAGAGCGGATGTACCGTGTTCAGGTGGCATGGGACAGCATGATGGGCCAAGAGAGTGCAAAACTTGCTGAAAATTTACAAGAGAGTGAGAAGTTGATCGTCTTTATCGGTGCGATGCACTTGGAGAGTAAACTGGGTGCCAACCTGCGTTTTGCGAGAGAGACAAACAAACCATTTATTACGATATTGCCTATCCCAAAAGATATGAAACTTGAAAGAGAGATAGAGATTGACCTGGGAAGCAGTGATATGGTCTATCTCTATGAAGAGGTATTAGAGAAGTAGGACCTCTTTACTTCTTTAATAGTGCAAATGCTTTATGATCTGCACCACTCAGGGCTAACTCTTTGATCTCTTCTTTTGTATACCACTCGACCTCTTCTTCAACAGTAGAATCGGAGTGATAGATCTTGGCATGCAGATGAAAATGAGAGTATTGATGTGTGATTGCACCGATATGCTCTATATTCTGCTCTTGATCATATTCTAAAAAGCCCCATAGCCCATTCAAAAATCGTGTCTCTCTCTGACGCAAGGCGTACTTGTTGTTGTGTTCATGGATGACAATGTGTTTATGTCGAATGGGGACCTTCTTTTTAGCTTTTTTTTCAGGATAAAGAAGCGGGTCATCTTTTGCAGCTTTGCAGACCTTGCTAAACGGGCAAATGTCACAAGAGACCTGTTTGGCCTGGCAGACCAGTGAGCCGATGTCCATCATTGCCTGGTTATATTCAAAAGGGTGCTCTTCATCAAAGAGCCTATACGCCATCTCCCA
>JAUVKK010000219.1 GCA_030596305.1 Helicobacteraceae bacterium
ATCCTTACTGAAATTCAAGATGGTCGTTTTGCAAAAGACTTCATCCTTGAAGGTCAAGCAGGTTATCCTCGTATGAACGCTGAGCGTACTAACGATAAAGAGAAACTAATTACTAAAACTGGTAATAGTCTTCGTGAGATGATGCCATGGATTTCAGCAAACAAAATCGTAGACACTTCTAAAAACTAAAATAGCGGCGCACTTGCTGCGTTGCTACGTTCGTCATGCCCACTAGGGCACTTCCTCTCTATGCTCCTTGCAATTACACCACTCTTTTAGTTTTTATACAAACCAACTTTTTTAACATCGCTTTACTCGTTAATTGGTGTCATAAAAAATGGACTTAATGAATAATGCTTTTGGAAAATCATGTATATAAAAAAGAGAGTAGATAGCTTACTTTGTACGAGTATTATGGCTTAGGGTTGAATCTATCTTTTCTAATTTGATATTTCTCTTGGTGTACGGAACGCCACCAAAGGTAGCGGACAAGGTAGTAGCCGCTTATAGAAAAGATGACAGCGCAGAAGAGGGCGCCGATATACATGGGTACGATGACCTCCATAAGTTTGGAGAGAAAGTCAGCAGAGAACCAGTTCATAGTAAAGAGTTCAACGATGAAGTCAAGGTCTTGCGTAATTGGCGTTAATGTGATCAGGTCACCAACAATGAGTTCTCCATAAAAGATAAATGGCATGGTTATCGGGTTGGTGATCCAAACGAGACCGACACCGATCGGAACGTTGAACTTTATAAATGGCACCATCAAAATGACAGCTAACATCTGCATAGGCATAGGTATCAAAGCAAAGAAAAGTCCTACCAAAATGGCCTTGGATACAGAGTGTCTGTTAACACTCAAGTACTCTCTTGGTATTTTGTATTTGGTGATGATAGCATCAAGTTTACTGTTGCTTTTCTTTTTTTTAAAGACTTTTCGAATCATAAGCTTATTATACTTATCTTTCATCAAACTTATCTAACAATGAATGATAAATTATTATTGTCTTGCATGGTGTCATATTAATCCACATCTAACACTTAGTAGCATAGAATAAACCTATAATTTATTATGGATATTTAATGGCAGCAAAAAAGAGAAGTTCTAAGAGACCGGCAAAAAAATCATCATCAAACAAGCGATTTGATCTTGAAAAGTTTTTGCACTATTTTTACTGGGTGCTGGCCATTGTCTCTGTTCTTGGTGCAGCAGGTGTTGTCGGATTTTATGCCGGATACAATCAGGCAAAAGAAGAGAATGCCTGCGTCATTATTGAACATAAAAAAGAGACAAAAAAACTTCAGCAGCAGATTACAAGACTTACCAATAAAACAGCAAAACATGAGTATGGAAACAGCGCTAAACCGCCAAATCATATTGAAAAGAAAATAGAGAAGGTCAAAGGTAAAAAAGGGAAGCTTGCGATTATCTTCGATGATGTCTCTTTCTCAGGTGACGTTAAACATATCAAAGCCCTTGGATTTCCGGTAACTATGTCTTTTTTACCACCAACTGCACGGCATCCGAACTCAGCCAAACTTGCAGCAAAAGAGCCGTACTATATGGTGCATCTGCCTATGGAGGCGATGAACTTCAACTCGCCTGAAAAGTCAACGCTACTGACAAGTGATTCTAAAGAGAAGATCGTTGAACGTATACAGAAGGTCAAACAACAGTTTCCGAAGGTTCAGTACATCAATAACCACACCGGCAGCAAGTTTACCTCTGACGCTGAGGCGATGAACAAACTAATATTCGCACTTCGCCTTGAGAAGATCGGTTTTATTGATTCACGTACAACGGCTGAGACCAAGGCTGAAGAGGTGATGAAACGTTACAAGATGCCATATCAGACCCGTGATATCTTCCTTGACCATGACGATGATGTTGAGGCCATTAAGAATCAGATTAAAAAGGCAATCCGTATTGCTAACAAATATGGTAAGTGTATTGCTATTTGTCATCCACATAAAGCAACGCTTCAAGCACTTAGAGAGTCAACAACCCTTTTGGATGATGTAGAGTTGGTCCGTATTGATCACCTGAGATAAAAATGACACAAATACTTAGCAGAGATGACTTTCACTATTTCTCAGAGATGAAAAAGGAGCCTAAAGAGATCTTTTTTCGTGGTAACAGTGAGCTTCTGAGCAGACCAAAAGTGAGTATTGTTGGTACACGAAAACCAACACAATATACAAAACAGATGACGGCTGACCTGGCACACAGACTTGCCAATGTGGGTGTTACCATTGTCAGTGGCGGTGCTATGGGCGTTGACGGGCAGGCTCATTTTGGTGCAGGATACGCCAATACCATTGCCGTAATGCCATGTGGTCTTGATATCAGGTATCCAATGACACATCGTGATATGTTTGAACAGATCGAGGATCAAGGTCTTCTTCTCAGTATGTACGAAGAGGGTACTCAGGCAGCCAACTGGACCTTTGTGGCACGTAATGAGATGGTAGTAGCACTAGGTGATGTTTTAATTGTCTCAGAAGCTCTGCGTAACAGCGGTTCAATGCGAAGTGTTGAGTACGCTCAAAAGATGGGTAAAAAGATCTATACGTTTCCACATCGAAATGGGGAAAGTGATGGGACAATGGACTTGGTTAAAGCTGGAGAAGCTGAGGTCATTTACGACATTGACAA
>JAUVKK010000156.1 GCA_030596305.1 Helicobacteraceae bacterium
ACCAAAGATGTCATCACATCCAAACTCATAGTACTCCCACACCTTCTCCATCATCTTGTCGTTGTCTATCTTGTTGACAACAAGGGCCATCTTTTTGCCCTTTTTTTGGAGTTCGTAGAAGAAGTCTCTGTCTTCTTTTTCAGGAAGGCTTTTCCCATCAACCATATACAAGATGATATCTGCTTCGTTGGCCGCTTTTACGGACATCTTTTTAATAGCGTCAAAAAGCTCATTACCCTGGTCAAGTCCACCTGTATCCAGGATCTCGACCTCTTTGTCGTTGATCTGATAGACACGGCGTTTGACGTCACGGGTTGTACCGGCTTGTTCTGAAGTAATGGCGTCACGCTGTTTAAGCAGGCGGTTGAAAAATGAACTTTTTCCTACGTTAGGACGACCGATGATGGCTAGTTTTTTCATGTTAATTCTTTATAGTTGGTTGCATTAGAAGGGTAGGCGCAAGAAAGTCGTAGTGAGAACACTTAGAAGTCATGATGTAAAAACCGGTTGCTTTTACGGTACTTTCAATAAAGGATGAAAGCATGCCTAACCATATCTTATGGTAATTGTTGCCGAAATTATACCCAAATTATGAGGTAAGTCTCTTTTGTATTTAAATGGTGAAAAAGAGGGGAGGGAGAAGGGGATTACGTACCAAGCCTGAGGCTCGGTACGATGTAAGACTATTTTGTATCGAACTCTTTTTCAAGACCTTCAAGCGCATTTTTGGCCTGGAACTGCTGCCAAAGGGCATCTTGGCTTTTGAAACTTGAGATGACGTTCTCTTTTGCTGATGCGTTAACACTCTCTTGTGTCGTACCAACCAAGATGTAGATATCATTATTGTCTGGATGCTGCCAGTAAGCAAGCTGCTTTGAGCCGCTAAGCGTTACTTTTGCAACCTGTTTAGAGACCTGTGTAGAGACTGTGTCTACTGTCTCATTTTCAGCGATACCCGTTGAACGTGTGAAACGCTCTACCTTGTCTTTTACAAGTGTTTCGATCTGCTGAGCAAGATTTGAGCGTCCGTCTGCAAGTGCGTTTTTACGTGTAAATCCTGCACCGGCCTTTGACATCTTTGCTGTACCTGTAGAGGTATACATCTCGTCATAACCCTCAACGATGCCGCATGCCCATTTTGGAGCTTCTGCTTTATCGATTGTACATTCAGTAATCGCTACCGGTTTTTTTGCCGGCTCTGCTTCTTTATCACTACAACCGCTGAAAGTGATTGCCATCAGTACAGCAAGTGTAGATGAGACTAAGATCTTGTTCATATATAATCCTTGATATTTAGTGGAGTAATTATTATAGACGAATCACTCTTAAGTCTACGCTTAATAAGCAGATCATCTAAGTGGGGTAGATTTTAGATGTTTATTGTGGAATTATTGTGTGGGAAATAAATAGATATATCAACGTATTAGTAAATCCGGTAAGCGGCGCTACTAAGAAGTGCCGATATTGTTGTTTAGTCCATCGGTGGAGTTGGCATGCTCTCAACATACAAAGATTGTGAAGGAAAGGCGAATCCTGCACCGTTTTTCTCAACGATCTCCATCAACTCGAGGTTAATACGTTCACGTACCTGCATATATTCACCCCAGTGGGTTGTTTTAGTAAAGAAGTAACAGAAGATACCGAGCGCACTGTCCTGAAACTCGGTAAAGTGAATGAAGATCGTCTGCTGATGGATGTCGTCATCGTTTTGTAAAAGCTCTCGCATCTCTTGCAAGATCTGTCGCATCTGTGCAGCGGTCGTGCCATAGGTCAAGCCCAGAGTCATTTTTATACGGCGTTTACCCATCTCTGACCAGTTTAAGATAGCAGCGTTGGCAAGGTTGCCGTTGGGCACACTGACAAGTGCCTGTGCGAAGGTTCGAACCTTTGTAGAGCGAATGCCGATGTTCTCAATAGTACCTTCAACCTCGGGTGTTTTGATCCAGTCACCAACCTTGAAAGGTTGGTCTGTAAAAAGAACCATGGAACCGAAAAAATTGCTGGCAGTATCTTTGGCAGCCAGGGCAAAAGCCATACCTACAAGACCCAGTGAAGCGACAAAACCGGTGATATTGATGCCCCAGGTGGCGAGAATGTTCATACCGGCTATGATAAGAACAATTACTTTTAAAATAGTAAGCATAAGTTTGGCTAAGGTAATACCATTGTCCGTTTTAAAACGTTTGGCGATCAGTTCATTGGAACTTTCAAAGAGTTTGATAACACGGTAGATCACCCAGGCAAAAAGGACAATAGTCAGTGTAGACAAAGTCTGGGAGATCATGACAGAAAAACTGTCACTGAACTTCAAGAAACTAAAGGCGACGTTGAAGCCTAAGATGATCATACCGAATGCAATAGGTCGCTGAATCACATACAGAAGTTCATCGTCAAGGGTCGTCTCTGTTTTTTTGACCCACTTAAGTGCAATAAGCGTAACGAGCTTTGATAGCTGCTTTCGAAGTAGCAAAAAGAGAACAAAGACTACAAGTGCCGTTGTCCATTTACCCAGAGAGTTTCCAAAAAGGTTGATGCTGAAAAGTTCGATGACAGTTTCCGGAATAGGGAGTTTGTTCAGGATCATCTCTTCAAAACTTTCGTTGAGAGCGTGGGTCATCTTGGTGACATCTGTGATCTCGCTAAAAGCATCTGTTATGTGGGTTGAATTAATATCCGTTGTTGTATTTGTTTCCATAGTCTGTTCCTGAAGTTTATTACGCCACCAACTAAATCCCTAAAGACTTAAGAGAGAAAGCATAACTTTTTTTCTTTGAAGGAAGACTTGTTTTGTATAATACAGAAAAATATTTGGATAATCATTTGAACAAAAAACTTTTCTGGCTCTATTTGACTTCGATGTGGCTCTCTATCCGTCTGGTGATATTTGAGAAATTCTCTTTTATCTTAATGGTAATATGGTGGGTGCTGGCCTTCACAATGGCTTTTGTAAGCAGAAGCTTTTTAAGCGGAAGCGAGTTTGTTGTGTTGGCAGCCGCTTTTTGGTTACAAAAACGATTTTACCGTTTGATGGAACCTTTAAAGTCAAAACTGATACGTGTCGGCGACAGTGTTGAATTTGCGGAAGACCAGGAAGATAGCTATATACAGAAATTTGAAAGCGGGAAGATCCTGCGAAAGATGCGTGGTAAAGATGTGGCGCTGACAGGGCTTTTTTCAGAAGAGTTGATCCCTTTTTACAGCCATTTCTACCTTGTTGAACTGGATGATAAAAATGCCATTATTCCATATGAGTGGATCTTGTCGATAGACCTGGTTGAGCTGCCGGAAATAGAGGGTGTCTCTGAGACAGATTAGTTTTTCTCTTTTTTGACCATCTCATAAGCGGTATTTATCTTCTGTACTTTCTGGGTGGCATCTTTGATGTAGTCCTCTGATGCCCCCTTTGCTTTCATGATGTCCGGGTGATACTTTTTGACCAGTGCACGATATTTCTTTTTGATGGTAGCCATATCATCATCACGACTGGCACCTAAGACCTCATACGCATCGCTTACACTGCTCTGGGTCGGATTACCGCCAAAGGCAGAGGCAAAACGCTGCATGATCCCTTCGACTTCATCAAGGCTGATCTCTAAAAAGGCAGCGATCTTGATGATGAGGTTCTCTTC
>JAUVKK010000023.1 GCA_030596305.1 Helicobacteraceae bacterium
TTCAATGCATACGAATTTTCTTCCGTCATGTACATGTGATTAACGTGAGAAGTAATGTGAACCATCTCTTTCTTCTCTTCTTCACTACGTGGATAGAAAGGAATCGCATACTCTGGCCATTTCCACTCATCAGAAGCGAACCACTCTGAGAAGAAGTCAAGTTTCTTATCCATAGTGGCGAAACCTTCCATCATCTTACCGTCGATCTCGATACCGATAGGCTTACGCCCTTCAGGGTATTTCCAAGCATCGCCATGTGCTTCAGCAGTAATAACACCTGTACGCTTGTTGATTTCCAGCTGGTTTTTGTTGTACTTGTGACCGTGAGAGATCAGGTTCTCACCATCGTACTCAAGTTCACGTTCTTGTGGAGAGTAGATGTTATTCTCTTCCATCCATGCACCATGATCTCTCATGTACTCGTATACTGGGAATTCAGCATCTTTGTAACGAGGATCTGATGTAGCAGTAGACTTAAGGTTTGGCAAGTTGTCACCAAACGCTGCATCATACCACTCAGAGATAGTAACAGGCTTACCTGGGTTCTTTTTAGATTCCCACATTTTCTTGATACCAAGAGAGCCGTCCGGATCGATGTAGTTAACACCCATGTCGAACCAGAACTCATTCTCTTCCCAAACTTCACCAAGACCCGCTTTGATGTGTGCTTCAAGTGTAGCACGATTAGGGTTTTTAGGCTTCCAACCCGCTTTTTCAAGAGCAACACGCATAACCGGCTGACGGAATGAAGTCCAACGTGCAGGCATAGTCGCTTCTGAGTGCTGATCGTGACGCTCACCGGCAAGACCTACTGGAAGAACGTAATCCACGTGCCAGTTAGTCTCAGACCAAGTTGGAGAAAGGTTGAACGTAAGTTCCATCTTGCTCTCATCTTTAAGTACTTCCAACCAACGGAAACCATCTGGATTGATCCAGACCGGGTTATACATACGTGGGATCCAAACAGCAAGCTTGGTCGGAACGTTAAGTCCCTTAGCCTGCCATTTCTTCTGCCACTCAACATCAGTCAGTAGGTGTGGAAGAAGGTAAGACATCTCGTATGTAGAGAGTGGCCACTCTGGAGGCCATGAAAGTTCATTCCAAACATCGACTTTAGGAACTTCAGAACCACGTTTACCTTGACCAACTGTCGAAGCACCACCCTTACCGGCAACAGAAATAACGTGCCAGTGGTGGAAGAACGTACCACCCTTAGGACCGATAGCACCACGCATACCAAGTGCAAGGAAACCTGTACGACCTGAAGTCCAACCACCACGGTTACCCGCAGCAGCAGCACGCCAGAAATAAGAACTGATAGAAGTATCAGCCCAGATGAACATGTCGTAAAGTTGCTCTAGCTTGTAAGCTGGAACGTGAGTCTCTTTAACAGCGTACTCTAGAGAGTATGGTGTGTAAAGCTCTTGTAGCATCTCAAGGTACGCTTCGAAAGTGTTAGCTTTTGGAAGCTCTTTGATGTACTTTTTATCAACCATGAATTGAAGATAATCTGTGTTATCCATCATCACTTCCCAGTTGAACCATTTACGAACGAACTCTTTGTTTACCTTATCTTCTTGTAACATTCTGTTAACAAGGTAGAGGTAGATAGCCGCTTCAGTACCTGGCCATGCTGCGATCCAAAGGTCTGCCATACCAGCAGAGTTTGACATACGAGGGTCCATAACAACAAGTTTTGCACCTTTTTTACGTGCATCAGCGATGTGACCCGCTGCTTGTTGGAAGTAGTGACCTGCATCTGCTGCGTGAGATGAGTTAAGGAAGATCAGCTTTGCATTTGCCCAGTCTGGTGAAGAACGGTCATCATTTGCCCACTGGATAGTCGGAGTACGACCACCTGCAGAACAGATGTTAGTATGCGAGTTAAATGCATCTGTGTTAAGCGTTTCCCAGAATTTACCAGTAAATCCGTTCTCATTTGGACGACCAACATGGAACATTACTGATTTTTTAGATAGTTCATCACCAACACGAAGTGTGTCACCCATCTTTTTACCGATAGTTGTCATCGCTTCGTCCCAAGTTGTACGAATCCACTTACCTTCACCACGTTTAGAACCTGGTGCACGTTTGATTGGGAACGCTAGACGATCCGGATCATACATCTGTGACTGTGTTGCATAACCTTTTGCACAGTTACGTCCACGAGAACCCGGGTGAAGTGGGTTACCCATGTACTTTTTAACAGTAAATGTCTTCTTGTCGATCCATGCAGTAAGACCACAAGATGCCTCACAGTTTGAACATGCTGTTGCAACAATCGTGAAATCATTGACTTCAATACCATCCGGGTTCTCTTCACTTCTAACACCTTTACGGTCAATACCACCGCGTTTCCAGTCGTCACCATCTAACTCTTTAAAGTCATCCCACTGATCTAACGGTGGGTAAAAAGATAGTGAATCAGGAGTGTTAGTAAACTTGCTATCACTGATAGATTCTGCAATTGCGTCTGTTGTAAAAACGCCCTTTGCAATAGCAGCACCGGCAACTGTAAATGCCGCGCCTTTTAAAAATGTTCTTCTACTTTCTAAATACATCAAATTCCTCTCTTAACTCATACTTAATAGTTGTGGAATAACAAGCCATACGTGCTTGACTACCCACAGACCAGCTACAGCAGATAGTGCTGCCAGCTTAAGAATGTTTTGGTTGTTGTTAACAATACTAAGTGTAACAAGTACAAATGGTACGATAAATGCTGTAACTTGACCGATCCAGAACATTGCCTGATACTCGCCACCGTTTGTTACATACGCTAGTACTGCTGCTACTTCTTCTGCCTTCATAGGACCGAAAACAAGTTCCGCCATATAAAGAATAAACGCTGACAATGCAGAGAATGCAAGGATGATTCCCATGTCACGCTTTGCTGCATCAGAAAGCTTGTTCAAGAATGTATCCATTAGAAGGATAACTGCTGAACCAGAAAGTGTTGCTGCTAAGATCATCTGCGCTGACTCTGTTGGCATCTGCCAAAGCTCACGTGCAGTTGACTGTGCCATAAGTGCCGCAGTATATAGTGTTACCGGAATTGCAAGAACCGTTGTCCAAAGCAGTACTTTGTCAAACAGTTCATCGTCTTTCTTAATAAAGATAGCAAATGCCAGTAGGAAAAGAAGACCTACAAAACCTGTTGCTAAGAAAGAACCAATCGCAATTGCAGACGTGAAATGCGGGTGGAAAAAGATATGCCAGAATCTAAAGATCTGGTGCAAATCGATTACTGTAAAGAACAGGAACATATGGATAAACACTATCGATATAACTGTTACAGGAAGACGGTATGCACCTGCTTCATTAGGGTATTTTTTCAATAGGTAGAAAAGCATGAAGATCACACCTGTACCAATTGATTTTGCCCACATGTTCATTGTAATAATCCAACCCCAGACAATACCTGGAAGTGCCACGTCAAGAGTAACGACGGCGTTTGTTGCTGCTAGTGATTCATGTACCATTAGTGGTGCCCTCCTATTGGAAGATGTTTCATCTCATTAAAGAGTGAGTGTCCCTCTGCTCTAAATGATGCAAGTGGGTTCAATGTCACGTTACCGCCGCCAACATAGAAGTGGTGAGGGTTAGTACCTTTTTCAGGTTTACGGACTTGAACGTCTCCATTGTGCTGCATAATATACTTAGAGATGTTTGAAGTAGGATCTTCAATGTCTCCAAAGATATTTGCTTCAACCGGACATGCAACAACACACGCTGGCATCATAGAAGATGCAATACGGTGCGCACAGTACGTACATTTGTCTGCAGTCTGTGTCTCTGGATCGATATAGATCGCGCCATAAGGACACGCCATAATACAACCCGCACAACCGATACAACGCTCTTTATCGATGTTAACAATACCGTTTTCGATGTAGTGAAGTGCACTAACCGGACAGATACGCTCACATGGTGCGTTCTCACAGTGGTTACAACGTAGTGGAGTAAATGTACGTTTCGTTTCAGGGAACGTACCTACATCTACATACTTAACACGAAGACGCCATGTAGATAGAGGAACTTCATTCTCTACCTTACAAGCAATCTCACAGCCCTTACAACCCATACATAGGTGCAAGTCAACGAGGAAACCTAATTTCATCCATTCTCCTTGATAAAAGTAATAGCAAACATTATGCCAACTAATGCACGTCAAAAGACATGCTTATAATTGGCACAATAGGGCTTTACACTAGGCCGATACTACCTGAGAAACGTTTAACTAAAACTAAAAAAATAAGTAAAAAGTGATAAAAATTTGATAGAGTGGGAAAAAAGGGAGTAGTTGGTTTTTACTATACAAATAGTGTAGTTTTAATATAAGATTTTATGAAACATTATGAGCTAATATTGCACTCGTTGAGTATATGCAACCTGATAAAAAGATACATAACTAGAGTAAATCAATTTTATAAGGAATCACTTACTTTTCTCAGGTAGTATTCCCCTCATGAAAAAACTACTACTTACCCTACTAACCCTCTCAACACTCGTCTCTGCTGCTGTAACTATCGGTCAACCTATCACTCCCTTAAGCCTTAATGATCAGTTTGATGTTGAACACAACATCACTTCAACAACTAAAAAGGTGATCTTTACGTTTAAAAAAGCGTCCAGTCATATTGTCAAGGATTACCTGGCAACCCAAAAAGCTGATTACCTGAAAGAGCGAGATGCGATGTATGTTGCAGATGTCTCAGCCATGCCAGCCATCATCAGCTTCTTTGTTCTGCCAATGTTAACATCGAATGAGTTTCCTATTTTAGTGATCGAAGAGGAAGAGCAGGCAGAGGTCTATAAAAATGAAAAACAGATCGAAGCGGTAATGCTTGTGATCTTAGAAGATAAAGTTGTTGTTGATATAAAGTACATTAACAGTGAAGAAGATCTCATCAAAGAGATGGACAGATAGAGTTGTCCTAAACAACTCTGAACTAACTGTTCAGAGTCTTAAACGATAAAGAGAGTTACTTACTCATCCTCACACGAACTGACTGCTCATGTGCAGTCAATCCTTCTGTATTTGCGATCAACGCACACGCCTCACCTATCTCATTAATAGCAGCATTTGAAAACGCAATGATCGAAGACTTTTTCATAAAGTTCTCTACACCCAGTGGTGAGTAGAACTTTGCTGTTCCACCTGTTGGCAATGTGTGGTTAGGGCCTGCAACATAATCACCGATCGCTTCAGGTGTATTATGACCTAAAAAGATAGCACCGGCGTGTTTGATACTTGGTAACAATTCAAAGGGACTGTTTGTTGCCACTTCCAAGTGTTCAGGAGCGATCTGGTTCATCAGGCGAACTGCTTCATCCATACTCTCAGTGACGATGATCGCCCCGCGCTCTTCAATCGACTTGCGTGCGATCTCTTGACGTGGAAGCTTTTGCAACCAGTTTTCGATCTCGATTTGTACCGCTTCCGCTATTTTCAATGAAGGTGTGATCAAAATAGATGATGCCATCTCATCATGTTCTGCTTGTGAAAGCAAGTCGATCGCCATGTGACTCGGGTTAGCACTCTCATCAGCAAGAACACCGATCTCACTCGGTCCCGCGATCATATCGATGTTGACTTCACCAAAGACCATCTTTTTTGCTGTTGCAACAAAAATATTACCCGGACCTGTAATGACGTCTACTTTTGGAATCGTCTCTGTTCCATAAGCCATTGCGGCAATCGCAGAAGCGCCGCCCACTTTATAGACTTCACTCACGCCACAAAGGTGACATGCGGCAAGCAGTAGTGCGTTTGGCTCGTTGTCCGGTGTCGGTGTACAGACGATGATCTCTTCAACACCGGCGACCTGTGCCGGAATAACGTTCATCAAAAGTGATGATGGGTAGGCTGCTTTACCACCGGGGATATAAAGACCGGCACTGTCTACTGCAGTCACTTTCTGTCCCAAGATCGTACCGTTTGCTTCAGTATCAAACCACGATTTTGGCAGCTGCTTCTCATGGTAGACCTTAATACGGTCATAGGCAAGGTGCAGAGCAGACTTAAGTTCTGTATCCAGCTCTTTATATGCTTTTTCCATTGACGCAGTGTCGATCTTAAGATCTGCATCTGTTACAGGTGTCCAGTTGTCAAACTTGGCAATATGCTCTTTTAATGCACTGTTTTTGTCCGTTTTGATCTCATTGATAATACCACCAACGATTCCAGATACATGTTCGATATCCATCTTGCCGCGTTCTAGCAGTTCGCTAAAAAGTTCATTAAAATCTGCGTTACTTGTCTTTGTAAAAATCATATTAATAGTCTCGATCGAGGTAGATACTTACCTCTTTAAATTTAGCGCAATTATAGCAAAAAATCTTCAACCAAATCTTCTGTGCCTTTTGATACAGACTAACATGTTCAAATTTAATTATAATGACCTCATGAAAACACTATTTTTATTACTTATAACAACATGGCTAATGGCAACAGAGGTAGAGATCGAGGTCCTTGGTTCAGGTGGACCTGAGATCGATGGACGAGCGAGTGCTTCGTACTTATTGTGGATAGACGGCAAGGCCCGTCTCTTGGTCGACAGCGGCAGCGGTTCGATGTTGCGGTTTGAACAGAGCGGTGCGAAGTTGGAAGACTTGGAAGCTATTGTACTCACTCACCTGCATATCGATCATGTTGTTGACCTGCCCTCGTATATAAAGGCCGGATATTTTACACCTCGTACCAGACCCCTCCCGATATTGGGACCTGTCGGCAACCAGTATTTTCCAGGTACAGATCAGTTTATAAAAACACTTTTTGGCAAAAAAGGGGCTTATCGTTATATGTCCGATGTCTTGACCCCGCAGAGCGACTCGTTTCAGATCATACCTGAATCTATTGATGCTCCAAACCTTATCACCCGTCATTTCAAACACTTTGCATTAAAGGTCATCAATGTCAACCACGGCATCGTCCCTGCACTCGGGCTAAAAATTGATTTTGACAATAAAAGTATTGTTATATCCGGAGACACAAGCAATGTCAATGGTCAGCTGGAAAAGCTCGCTGAAAATGCAGACCTTTTTATCGCCCACCACGCCATTACTGAGATCCATGGGACTTATGCCAACAATTTGCACATGACCCCAGGCATCATCGCTGATGTTGCGAACACGTCTCATGTTAAAAAAGTACTGTTAACACATAGAATGAAACGTACCATTGGCAAGGAAGAGAAAAGTCTGAAGATCATGCACAAGAAGTATAAAGGTGAGATCGTATTTGCCGAAGACAGAATGAAGATAAAGCTGTAAGAGTTCTTACTTCTTTTGCATCGCTTTATACGCCTTCAGAGCGTGCCTGTCAAGCAGAAATTTATATCGCCAGGTGATTAACCTTTTTAAGATATACCCTAAAAAACCGGAGACTTTAAAGGTCTCATAAAGCACAACAGACGCGTTATACCCGCCCAAGGCAACCATCATCCCCTGCAACCCTATAAAGGCGTGTTGCGGACGTTCACCTTTTAACTGGGCTTTGATGTTCTTAACCACCACTTCTGCTGACTGTTCCGCTGCATTTGCCGTTGCGGGAATAACCTTACCGCTGGGGTCTACCAATGCAGCAACATCACCAATAGCATAGATATTTTTATGACAGGTCACCTGCAGTGTCTCATGTACAGTCACCTGCCCTTTTGCATTAAGCTCACAGCCAAGGGATTCAGCCAATGTTGATGCTTTAACACCCCCGGCAAAGATCATAAAATCAAAGTTGATATGAGTACCGTTGTTTAACATAACAGTGTCCTCTTTCACCTCAGTTATCCGTGTATTGTAGATAACATGAACACCTAGTTCATTAAGACGCTGTTCCGTCTTAGTCTGCAAGTAGGGGTTCATTCCATCCAAAACCTTCTCTCCGGATGCAATAAGATAGACCTGAATACCATCACACAACATCCGGTTGTCTTGTATAAACTGTTTGGCATAATGCCCCATCTCTGCAGCGATCTCAACACCGCTCAGCCCTGCCCCGCCGATAACAACATTAAAGGCTTTACAAAAGAGGTCCTCTTCACTCTGCATCCGTTCGTACAGCTGATATTCAAACTGCTGTTTAAACTCAAAAGCACGCTGAAGTGTCTTTACGCCATGTGAGTATTTTTCAAGCCCGGCAATGGAATCAGGAAAATTGGTACGACTGCCTGTAGCGATGATCAGGTAATCAAAGCTTAACTCTTCGTCATAACATTTGACGTTTCGTGTTACAAGATCGATCTCTTTGATCGTTGCTTTTTTATACCTTGTGTTTTTATAGCGTTTGCATAACGCAACCAGGTCGACAGTCACATCCGTCAGTGTTACTTCATTGGCAATAAGCGCATAAGCCTCAGTCTGAAGATAGTGGTAAGGGTTTTGATCGATCAAAATGATATCAAGTTCTTTGACATTGCTCAAGCCCTGCATGGCACGAATACCGCCGTAACCGCCACCGATAATAATAAGCTGTTTTTTCATCTTGAACCATACCTTGTATTACTAATATTAATACTAACGTATTTATTGTAAACAGTGAACTCTTTTTTAGCTTGATACCTCTGTACTAAGAGTATAATTCCGCTAACAATATAAAGGTAACGGATGCAGGGCTTTCCACATTTTCCACAAAAGTGTCACTCTCTTTTATGCAAATATTTAACACCTGAGGTTTTTGAGAAGCTCAAAGATGTCAAAACATCTAGTGGTTTCACACTGGCCCGAGCTATAAATTCCGGTGTCAAAAACCCGGACAGCTCAATCGGTGTCTATGCCGGAGACAAAGAGTCTTATGATCTTTTTTCTGCACTGTTTAATCCCGTCATTGAAGATTACCACAGTTTCAGCACTGATGATACACATAAAAGTGACCTAAATGTAGAGAGATTATCTACAACTGACCTTGATCCACAAAACAGATACATTCTCTCAACACGGATTCGAGTCGGACGAAATCTGGAGAGCATGCCTTTAGGCCCAGGTATCTCTAAAGAGCAGAGAGAAGAGGTCGAGAAAAGAGTCTCAACAGCCTTGTTGGGTTTAGATGGAGAACTGAGCGGTAAATACTATCCTATTCAAGGGATGAATACAGAGATCCAACAGCAGCTGATCGAAGACCACTTTCTGTTTAAAACGGGAGACCGTTACCTGGAAGCTGCCGGACTAAACCGCGACTGGCCAAGCGGACGCGGGATCTTTCATAACACTGCAAAAAGCTTTTTAGTCTGGATCAACGAAGAGGACCAGCTACGCATTATCTCTATGCAAAAAGG
>JAUVKK010000263.1 GCA_030596305.1 Helicobacteraceae bacterium
TATAATACAACGTTCAATTCGGCGTATTATAAAACAGCAAGTTTCCTTATCTACGGAGTAGGGCTCTCTCCAAGCGGTAAGCTGGTTGCCTTTGCCAGTGACGAGCAGAACAATGTAACCGTCTTTAAGACATCGAGCAAAAGTACGGTCGGTCACTACGGTGGCAACAAAATGACCTTGTCGAAGATCATCTTTATCAACGAGAAAGAGTTTTTAGTCTCCACTGATGACAAGACGATCAACTTATACAATATCAAATAGGGGTGTAATATGGAATTTAATGAATCAGAGTTTTTAATCGAAACAGCGGTTCCAGAGGAAGAGTTGATCATCACCAGAACGGATCTAAAAGGAGTGATCACCTACGCCAATGAGACCTTTGCTGAGATCAGCGGGTACGATATGGATGAGATCATCGGTCAACAGCACAGCATCGTAAGGCACCCAGACATGCCAAGTACAGTGTTTAAAGATCTTTGGGAGACCATTGAGAGCAAAAAACAGTGGAGTGGTGTGGTGAAAAACCTGCGCAAAGATAAGGGCTTCTACTGGGTAAAAGCGATTGTCTCCGGTGTCTATAAAGATGGCCAACTCGTCGAATACAAGTCACTGCGTACTCCAATCTCTTATGAAGAGAAGGTAGAGGCCCAAAAACTTTATGACAAGATGCGTGCTGAAAATGGCGAAAAAGTTAGAAAAGTTATTTACGAGTAAAGAGTACTTGTAAGAAAGTTTCCTTCCACGTCATTCCGGACTTGATCCGGAATCTACTCCTTGAAAAAAATACCAGGCATAGTAATAAGTTTAAATAATCAATAAACCCGCCTATTAATCACATAGAACAAACGAACAATGTTATAGTCGTCACATGAATGCATATATCTACATCTTATCCTCCGTAAAAAACGGCACGCTATATATTGGTGTCACTTCCAATCTCATTAAAAGAGTATACGAACATAAAAACAAACTATGTGAAGGCTTTACAAACCAATATGACATAAACAACCTAGTCTATTACGAAATATTTGATGATATTACTCATGCCATTGAGAGAGAAAAGCAACTGAAGAACTGGAAAAGAGAGTGGAAGATAGCTTTAATAGAAAAAGAAAACAACAATTGGACTGATCTATATGATTCACTACTCTAAATAGATAGTCATCCTGAACTTGATTCAGGATCCAGCTCTTATAACAGCTTTGCTGTTATTTACATCTATGATGTAATGGATCCCGTATCAAGTCCGGAATGACGTGAGGTACTGATACTCATTCTCTCAACTCCCTTCCAAAATGACTTATATCAACAAACTACCCAAATTCTTTATGCTAAAATATTGCCACTATAAAATAGACTGATTTAAAGGATAAATTATGAATGTATCAAGCATTGTTGTTCAGACACTTCCAAAGTATATTGAAGAGGTTGTTGAGTCTCTGAAAAACCTACCTGAGTGTGACTACCATTTTCATGATGAAAAGGGTCGTATCATTATTACTATTGAAGGTGCTGGTGTCAGTGAAGAGTTGGAGAAGCTGCATGTAGTTGAAGCTATCCCACATGTTATTGCGGCTGACATGCAGATGGCATACAGTGAAGATGAGTTAGACAGTCATATGGAAGTGATCAACGGTGCGGATGCTGTGCCTAAGATGCTTAACGATGACGATCTTGATCCTCGCGATATTATCTATAACGGTGATCTTAAGAAAAAAGATCTTGGCGGTTTTGCTAAGACTTTTGATGACGGTTCTAGATAATGGCTGTTATCTTTACCTCTACCATCAAGATAGACGAAGAGAACAACTGGTTTATTGAACTTAAAGATATGGTTGACGATAGAGTCGCTATCTGTAAAAGTATGGAAGAGTACGCTGAAAAAGTAGAAGACTACGGCAGCGACTACGGTGGAAACATCGACTCAGTCAACTGGTACAAAGATGACAGCGTCCCTGAGTATGTCATGGATGAGATCAGACAGAAGATGGCAGACCACAAAGCCGAGATCGAAGAGAAAAACGGCGAACCACTGATCAAACCAGAGGCGTAAGCCTCTCTCCCC
>JAUVKK010000273.1 GCA_030596305.1 Helicobacteraceae bacterium
AAGAAAGCACTCAATGGCTAAATCACTTCTCATTCTAGCCCTCTCTATGGTCGGCATCTTTATTGTCGATCAAGGGATCAAAGAGTTTTTTATCCTTAAAGCGATGGAGATCTATTCTCTGCCGCAAGAGGCACTCTACAATCGTGCTCTCGATATCTATGAGACAAGCTGTATCAACATGCGTCTAATCTTCAACTACGGTGTTGCCTTCTCGATGCTCTCATCTTTGGAAGAGTATCTTAAGTGGTTGCAGCTTCTCTTGATCACCGGTGTTTTGGCCTATGTCATCAGTCTGAAAAAGCTCTGTTATATGATTCCGTCCGGGATCTTAATCGGTGCCGGACTCTCAAATGTCTATGACCGCTTTGTGCATGGCGGCGTAGTCGACTACATCTTCTGGCACTGCGGATTTAACTTTGCGATCTTCAACTTTGCCGATATGATGATCGATCTTGCAGTAGTCTGGCTGCTCTTTTTAAACTTCAAACCGAAGTTTTGTAAAGAGAATGAAGAAACAGAGGCATTTAAATAGTATATTTCTAGGTTTATAAAAGCAATTTAAGTAATCCTAGGGTAATATTCCCATCTCTTTTACATGTACTTCGTTAACTCGATAAGGTAAAAGTAAAGAAAGTGCCCGATTAACTCAGTGGTAGAGTGCTTCCATGACATGGAAGAAGTCACTGGTTCAAGTCCAGTATTAGGCACCATTCACAAAACCCTTGTTTTATAAACTTTCACCAAAAATATTTTCGATCTATCAATTTTCAGACATTCCACAGCCTGTCAACTGCAAAATGAGCGGCACCCAATAGTGCAGTTTCAGGATTTAAAGCGATTTTCACCTGCATACCCCGCAGCATCTCCTCAAAACGGCCCTTAGCTGTAAACCCGTTCATAAAATGATTGTTACTGATGATCGGCAAGATTTTAGGGGCAATCCCGCCGCCGATGTAGACCCCGCCCAATGACATAGTTTTTAAAGCAAGGTTTCCTGCTTCGGCACCATATATTTCTGCGAAGAGCCGCAGCGTTTCCATGCATAAAGGGTCATTCTGGCTTAACGCACATTCGCTAATCATAGCACTGCGGTCTTTACCTTCAGGGATGTTTACCATTGAAGCCGATTGTGGTGCAAAACCGCTCTCTAGTAAAAATTCATACAGTGTATAGATGCCCGGACCCGATAAGATCCTTTCAAAACTGACATGTCCTGGATAGCGCTTACGCATCCATTTTAACAGCTCATCTTGTTGTGCTGTCAGTGGTGCAAAATCACTGTGCCCCCCTTCAGAGCCAATCGGATGGTATTGTGTGCCATCGTAATACAACATGCCTTCTCCAAGTCCTGTTCCGGCAGCGATAACAGCACGATTACCATTGACGGCCCGTCCTGTCGGATTTAGATCGACAAATTCATCATCCGGTAGATACAACATACCATAGGCGGTCGCTTCGAGATCGTTCATCAAACGAACCTTGTCGGTATTCAGATGTTTGCGCAGAGCAGAAGTTGTGATCTCCCATGGCAGGTTGGTGGTACGACAGCATCCGTCGATCACGGGACCTGCAACCCCAAAACACACAGCATCAATCAGCGGCATGGAGGTCTCTTTTTTAAACTCAATAATAACATCGGTCAGACTGGAAAAATCCCGACTTGCAAACTGATGTTGTGCCTGAACCTCAAGTCTGTTGTCCACCAACTCAAACAGTGCCATGTTGGTTTTAGTAGCGCCTATATCACCTGCCAATATCATGTTATTATCCTTATTGTTTTTCTTACTTCAAAATTGTGATGATAATCTTTTAGCAGATACATAAACACTTCGATAAATACCTTCTCAGTTTCTAGAGGCGATAGATTGTAAATCATTTCCCAAGTTGGTCATCTTCAGCTCTTTCTACTTGTCATACATCTTAATATAATATTCATTAGCCATACGTCCGGAAT
>JAUVKK010000191.1 GCA_030596305.1 Helicobacteraceae bacterium
CATAAAATCGTTTTTCAGAGGAGCTATTTCTGCTGGAGAACAATCAACAACTGCCTTGGCAAGATCAAAGTTGATGTGGGCATTCATACCGGCAAGGATATGTTGTAAGATAGTCGGTCTAAAGAGGTGAGTACTCTCAAAAGCAAACTGCCAGCAGTGTGGAATAGGGCTGTTGTTGAGGTAGCCCTGATAAGCATCAAAATAGTGGTTGGCAAAGATGACGTCAAGTCTTTCCATTCGTGGATTGTCTTCAAACCGCTCATCGACTATGGCATCTCTGACAGCAACGGTCACATCATGATATAGAATAGTAAAGTAGGCCATGGCAGAACTTTTTTTTCTCTCTGTCTGAATGATCTCTTTAAGCAGTACGATCACCTCTTCGATGGTGTCAGCGTGCATATTGTCTCTCAAGTTCTATTGTAAACGAACACCCTTCTGAAAGGTTCTCTGCCCTGATTGTGCCATCAAGATGTTTGTCGACAATGGTCTTGACGATATAGAGTCCAAGCCCTGTACCGTTTTTGTCTTTGGTCGAGAAGTAGGGCTCAAATATTCGCGGCAGGATCTTCTCATCAATAGGTTCGCCGTTGTTCGTAACAGTGATAGCTATAGGCATATAAGGGGTATCTTGTTTTAGAGAGATGCTGATAGTAGGCTTCTGCACGTCATTCTCTTCCAGGGCATCAATAGCATTGTTGATGATGTTGATAAGGACTTGCAGCAGTTCGTTTCGATAGAGGTAGATAGGTTCGATGGTGTCAAGGTCAGTTTTGACATGGATGTTTTGCAGACGAAACTCTATAAGTTCAAGTGCCTCATAGACCACTTTGGAAAGATCGCTTCTCTGTTTTACCTTGTCTGATTTGAAAAAGTCATTAAAGTCGGTGATTGTTTGAGAGAGGTGTCCGATGATCTGTTCAAATTTTGTCAACTCATTTTTTAATGACTCTTCCTTGAGTACACCAAGTTGTACATCTAACATCAGGTTTGCTGAGATAGCCGACATGGTAGAGAGAGGTTGGCGCCATTGATGGGCGATCATACTTATCATCTCTCCCATCAATGCATGACGTGACTGTGAGATAAGTTGTTTCTGCTGCTCTTCGAAACGTTTTTTACTTGTGATGTCTTGCGAAACAGCGATATAGCCGACATGTTCGCCTTCCGTGTTGATGTCTTGAATGATCTTGGTCAGGGTCCATGATGATTCACCATCAGCACCGGAGAGTTTGATCTCACCTTCAAAGATACCGTCCTCTTCCAGAATCTGCCAGATCGGTCTATCAGGATCGTCAGGTGAGTAGAGCTCTCTATCGACATATTGACCAATAAGGTCATCAACAGGGTAGCCAAAGACCTTGGTGTAAGCATCAGTCACGTGGGTGATCTCAGCATCGAGAGTGAAGTGCATGATAATGATATGATCAGAGATGAGATTGATGTAGTTTTTAAGGGTGGCGTTTTCACGTTGGAGCAGATCTTTGGATGGCATGAAGGTTCTACTCCTTTGTACGTATTCGATTATTATAGGTTTTATAGTTTAAAATTCACATAACAAAGAGGTTATATGGCATTTGATACAGAAAAACATACCATGGTACAGAGTGAAGATGGCAGTTTTACCGCTTACAGCAGTGAATTTCAGGAACACTACCACTCAACAAGAGACGGTGCGCTGCATGAATCGCTGTATAAACATGTCATCCCGGCCTTTGAACATCATAAAGACAAAGAGGAGCTTGTTATCCTTGATATCTGTTTTGGTCTGGGGTTTAACACCTTGGCGACACTCTATTATATGCGAGAAAATAGCATTAACAAGAAGATACGTATCTTCTCTCCGGAATTTGACGGAGAGTTGATCGCTTCACTGAGAGACTTTACTTATCCCGACATATTCACCCCGTTTTTACCAATCATAGAAGCACTTAGTACAAATAATGTCTATAAAGATGAGAAACTCCACATAGAGCTCTATATCGGTGATGCGAGAGAGTATCTGCGAACCTGCAGCGAACGCTTCGACATTGTCTATCAAGATGCCTTCAGCCCGGCGACTAACCCCATACTCTGGACAAAAGAGTATTTTGCAGATATTGCTCGTCTTATAAATGAGGACGGTATTTTGACCACTTATTCGATGGCTCTAAAAACACGACTGGCACTGTATGAGAATGGATTCAAGATCTATATCAACAGTGGGGAGGGACACAGAGATGCGACCTTGGCTTCCAAGTCAGAACTCATCGAGTATATCTGGGTTGATATGCCCCACAAAATTTCTTGTAACAGAGAGGTACGTCCGCTGTATGATGAAGAGATTATGAACTAATACAAAAAAGATTATGATAGAATTTATCTAATGCCCTTCAAGGAAAAAGATGCGAAGTGATAAAGTTCAGAGTCACACTTCATTGGATAGAGTGTGTAAAAAGATCTTATTGACGATGGCTGTAGCCGTATTTATTACACCGATAGTGGATGCAGGTGAAGATGGCAGTGGTGCTTACATAGGTCTTGGCTTTGGTAAAACAGCGTATGTCGATAGTGGTTTTGTTAAAGATGGTCTCTCTGAGCCAGAAGAGATAGCTAAAACAGACAGTGGTTTTAAACTCTATGGCGGTTATCAGTTTAACAAGATCATAGGTGTCGAAACATCTTATACGGATTATGGTGAGTTTAAAGCAGGTGATTATGCGCACACGTCTAAAGCAGTGAGTCTTGCCGCTAATCTGGGGTACTCATTTTTAGATGGACAGCTTCGTCCATATGGGCTTTTGGGGTTTGAGTATCTCATAAATGATTTTCCACATGAGAAGAACCCCTCATTAGAGGAAGACAGTGTCGGTTTTCATCTTGGAATAGGTCTTGATTATACACCGAAAGGGTTAGGTGGTCTAGGTTTTCGCATGGCATATGAAGGTACCAGCTACTCTTATGAGGTGGACTCTAATACCTCTGCAAACGATGAACAATACGGTCAAGGTTTTGGGATCGTATATCTTGGGGTGCAGTATAGATTTTAGAGGTGCACTCAAGAGAGTGAGCTTCTAGTTAGTACAACGCGCTTAT
>JAUVKK010000136.1 GCA_030596305.1 Helicobacteraceae bacterium
TATCATGATAGTGACCGCATTATCTTTGAAGCCCATTACCATAAACAGTGCACAGAATCAGCTGTTATCTATGATGGTATTAACGAGTTGATCAAAGAGCTACATGTACGTGGTGTGAAAATGGGTGTGGCAACCAACGCCCCAAGCCCTTTTGCCAACCGAATGCTTGAACATGTCGGTATAGCGAAGTATTTTGAACGTATTGTCGGAGCAGATATGGTAGCCCTTCCTAAACCGGACCCTGAGATGCTGCAGGTCACCCTCGAACATATTCTCTTTGATTCGACAGTAGATAGAGCCTTTATGGTGGGAGACAACTCCAAAGATATGGAAGCTGGCTTTCGTGCAGGTGCAATCTCTGTCTTTGCGACCTGGGGATTTAGTCCTGAAGGACATGGTGACCATGTCATAGGGCATCCCAGCGAGCTACTTGAGCTGATCTGATCGATGAAAGTTCTACTGCTTTTAGTGCTGGTATCATCACTCTCTATGGCCGAGATGCTGGAGCGTACACAGATGTTGATGGGTACCTTTGCCACAATAACATTGCCGCAAGAGAGTCGTAAAGAGCAGCAAAAAAGTTTTGAGATACTAAGATCGGTAGAACGGTCTCTTTCGAGTTATGATCCTGAGGCAGATGTCTATAGACTCAACCATGAAAGAGAAGCTTCTATCACTGTTTACAGCTATGAGGCGTTTCTACTGTCGCAACGCTATTATCAAGAGAGTGCTGGTTACTTCGACATTACAATAGGCTCTATTACAAAAGGACTCTATCGTTTTGGTGAAGAAGAACGTTCTGTAAGCAGAGATGAACGGCAAAAGGCCAAGGTCGGTTTTGACGGTATGCACTTTAATGCTAAAAAAGCTTCTCTTGAGAGTGGTGTGACAATCGACCTAGGCGGTATGGGAAAAGGCTTTGGTGTTGACAAGGTCGTTGCGTATCTGAAAATACAGAATATCACACAAGGAAGAGTTGCACTGAGTGGCGACATACGCTGTTTAGACATCTGTAAGATGGCAATTCAAAATCCTTTTGGTGAAGGAGAAATTGCTACATTTACTACCAAAGAGGCAAATACGGCGATCTCTACGAGTGGAAACTACCGACGCTATATTAAAGATAAGTCTCAGAATCATCTTATTGATCCTAAGCGCAAACATGCACAACAGGTTTTTGCATCGATTACTCTGGTCTCCCATGGGGCCAACAGTGATATAGATGCCTATGCTACGGCAGCTTCAGTAATGCCGCTGGAGAAGGCGATCTCATTTCTGGATGGTCTGGATGTTGGGTATCTCTTGATTACAAATGGTGGAGAACAGTACATAAATGACAGCCTTGAGAACTTTGTTGATGTGTTGAAATTCAGATCAAATCCAAAGTTCACCTGTGAGACACACTAGGTTTTGCTACGCTAAACCAATACTTAAATATATGTTTTGTCTGTCAAAACAAAGAACACTCCCAAGAGTATTGCAATAGTATTTATATAGGAGGTGTACTATGTCCAAGTATATTATTCACCGCGACATTCCGGGTGTGGGTTCGTTCACACCTGCAGAGTATCAAGCGGCAGCAGCCAAGTCCAATGAAGTGATAGCAGCGATGAATGCTGAACATAAAGGGATCCAGTGGGTGCATTCGTATGCTACACAAGATGTAATGTTCTGTATCTACATTGTAGATGATGAAACGCTTATCTATGAGCACAGTGAGCGAAGCGGGTTCCCTGCCAACGTAGTGAGAAAGGTCACTACTGTTGTTGACCCAGTGACAGCTGAGGGCGCATAAGTTGCAGTGGCTTCAGACAAAAGGGTTTGATGCTGAAAAATATAAAGCCATGGTACGTTCACATCAAGAACGTGACGATCCGACAGGATGGTTTGATGCTATCTACAGCAGTGCAGAAGGGGACCATAACGCTGTCTTCTGGGCTGATCTGGCACCAAACCCTTACCTTGTAGAGTGGTTGGAAAAACATGCGGTAAGTAGTGCTGGAAAAAAGGCGATCGCAATCGGCTGTGGTGTCGGTGATGATGCAGAAGTGATGGCAAAATATGGCTATGAAGTGACGGCCTTTGATATTGCACCAAGTGCTATTAGCTTATGTCGAAACCGCTATAAAGAGACAGATGTTAGCTATCTTGTTGCTGACCTGTTTGACTACCCTGAAGAGTGGTCTCGATCTTTTGATCTTGTATATGAGTGCAACACCATACAGGTACTTCCTGGAAAATACCGCAAACAAGCACGTGATGCTATGATCAGTTTGATGGCTGAAAATGCAGAGATCCTAGTCTCATGCCGAAGTCGCAACAGTGGTGAACAAGAAGATATGATCCCACTGCCATTAGACAAAACAGAAATAGATGGTTTTGTGCGCACAGGTCTTATTGAGAAAAGCTTTGCAGCTTATGATGATGATCAAGATCCTCAAGTACCACACTTTTGGGCATGGTACAGACGAGAATAAATCGTTGCTGAAGAAATTATTGGTTAAGAAGCGTCTCTAACATTAACTGCAAAGTTACTTCTTACCCCTTTTTTTAACTCATAGGCTACGTGCATGCCATCTTCAAGTTTATAATCATCACAATTTACAGCACTTACAAAGATGCTTCTTCCACCAAGGTCTGGTTTGATTCTACCAAAACAGCTCATTGTAGTTAGGTTTTTTACGTTAAATATCTTACCTGTGTATGTCATGTTGTTTCCTTTTTGTGTTTGAAAGTAGAAGATTATACTATAGAAAAATAGTAATTTATGTCAAAAGTTGTCATTTCTTCACTTTAGGAGGAATTTAAAGTCAAAAGATAAGAAAAGTTGATAATACTCAGCTTTTATAAGCGTAAATCCCCTGCCATACAGTACTGAAAAGTAACCAGAGAAGATAGAGTCCCAAGAGCTGTAGAAGTAAAAATGAGAGTAGCTTGATCCAGATAAAAAAAGTCAATCCTTGAACAATCAAAAATCCACTGCCAATATCCAAAAGTGCAGCGATGAAGAGTATGACAACCGGTTTGATCGCTCTCTGTTTTTGCTTTTTGGTTGTGAAAAGCAAAAAATGTCCGGTGACAAATATAAAAAGTCCCATGCCACCAAGGTGAGGCAGGGCAGTCTCTAAAAGACCGTAGGCGCTTTTTGGTTGCGTAAACTGTGCCTTATTTCCTAGATAGAACATCTGAACACTTTCGTAACTAATACCGAGTTTACTGACAAAGAGGAACGCGCCGCTTATGAGTAATAGTGCTCCGAAAACTGTAAAATAAGCGATGGCAATACGGTAACTTTGGTGCATTATTTCAGGTCACTCTTTTGAGGTATAAAGAGGTAGTAGAGTGAGCCTAGCGTCATCATCAAAGCCATCAAGTGCCAGGTGTAGAAACTGATGATGAATGGCAATATAAAGTAAGCTGACAGATAGTAAGAAAGTGGTAGAAAAATGATAGTCAAAAGAGCAGCTGTCATCGTAATGTTAATGTTGATCAGTCGAAGCTTTTTGTTCTGACACAGTCGTGCATAGACAGCGCTTAGCGTCAGCAGAGTCATCATAATGAAAAAGATGTCACTGTGCATTAGTTCAAGCAAAAAGTGTTCGGTAACGGGTTCTATGTACTCCTCTTCATTGCCAAATAGAGTTTGCGATAGTTGGGTAGGTGTTAGACCGATATGGTCATTTTTAAGAACAATATCAGCCGAGAGAAAAAGAAGAATAAAAAGTAACAGTCCACCCAGAAGAGGGCGCATCAGACTGTCACCTTTTACATCTTTAATGAGGGTAAATTTCACTGCTTTGCTTTAAAGAGTATGTCAAAAAGAGCAAGGGCCAACCGTGCGCTATCAGTTACATTTCGCGCACTCATTGTTGCTCCAGTTACAGTAGGAAGGT
>JAUVKK010000040.1 GCA_030596305.1 Helicobacteraceae bacterium
AACAGTTTGTTAAAGGCTTCGACGTACTCAGGGTTTTCATTCATACGCTCTTCAATAAGTTCCGGTGTCGATGCCATCTCAAACGGAGCAAGCGTCGGACCTTGTGCCTGTTCACGCAGTGTGTGCACTCGACCATCCCAGAAAAGGTGTTTAGAGTACGCCGTGTTTAAGACGGTAGGTGAGTTTAGGTGAGAGGGGTTAGGCAGTTTGTTATAACCGATTGCTGTAGGTATGTCGTCATCACCACCCTTGTCCAGAACATGACAAGTCGCACAGGCGATGGTTCGATCTTTAGAGAGGTTTTTGTCATTAAAAAGTGCACGTCCCAAGGCTATCTTTTCAGGCGTCATCGGGTTATCTGCATCATCGACTGCAGACTTTAACACCTCAAAGTCCAAAGGTATGGCTTCAAGCCCTTTTGAAAGCGCTTTTTCTCTTAGCTCCTGAGGGGTCTGAGCATAAACAGACGTCAGACTTAACATCAAAATCAATATATACTTCATATGAGCTCCCTTCTAAATCATATTACTGGAGACCCAAGATCTCTTAAAACATCTCATCACTAAACTTTTTTCGTATAGATACGACAATCATAACCGCACCTACAATCAAGGGCAGCTACGATATCACTTTCATCTTTTATGATACTCTTTACTGCCTCAGCAATAGGTAAAGAGAACAGTGTCTCTCTATTTAAACTCTTTTTGACTCTCTTCGAGTAAAACAACAGGGGGATCCGGCAGTTGCGGGTAGGCTCTTTTTACTATATCTGTTATCCATTGAGGGTATATCCTGAAATTCAACTTTACCTCCAGCTTTAGGGGGTACTTCAGATTTTCGGCATGTGGCAGTGAAAACACCTCTTCTCTTCGCTCTTTGGCAGGGATCCTTGTATCACTTAACAGTATTTTGTATCGCCAAAATAGCAATCCGACCGGTTTGGCATTTTCATCACCAAAGACTTTCATAAACTTTCTTGCATCACTGCCTATATTACCTTTATCATTAAGTTTACCACTGCTGAACACCGTGTTGGAATCTGCATCTTTCAACGTTACATCCAGCCAAAGCTCTCTAAAATCAGAGGCTCCCGTAGGAAGATGATGCCCTGCACCAACATTTTTAACACCTACAATGATCTGTCCATCTTTAATGTCAATATCAAGCTCTGCCGAGGTTTTGAGTAACTGTATGGTCTGATCTTCATTTGTTTTATTTCGAAGACCGGACAAAAAGTGGTTTGCACCGGAAAAGTAGTGTACTTTGACATCCTCTTTGATTACCCCGCCAGTGGTTGACGTACCTTTAAGCGGTGAGAACTTACCGTCTTTCATGTAAGTCATATGACAGTCTATACAGCTCTTGTGCTTTGTCTTGTCCTTAGGGTTGTTGTATGGTGACTTTTCCCACTCTTTAAAGGTAGAGACAACTGCTCTTTTTGAATCCGGCAAGAACTCATCATGGCATGATGCGCAGTAGGCACTCTCTTTGTAGATCTCTTTTGAGTAGCTCTCCTTATGTGCTGTGGGATTGGCATTTATAAACTTTTCACTAAGCCAGCGTGCTACATCTGTGTTACTCTCTTCAAAAACATACTTTTTTCTATTGGTCAGGTCAAGCGTATATGAAGCATTTCCCTTTGACTCAACTTTAGTGATCCGGTGGCATGTTATACAAGAGACACCCTGTTCAAGTCTTGTGTTGCCATGAACTTTCAGCGCATCGACTAAAGATTGACCGCCACTCTCAAAAAGAATGTTCGGCATGTTGTTTCCATCCATATCGTGTGTTGTTCTTGTCTGCATCGTGGTTACGGCACTTGGATTGTGACACCCCATACACCACTGTCTAAACTCCTCTCCCATGTCTTCAGAAGCCAAGTTCTCCATAACCATATAATAGGGATTTGTACCGACTAAGTGTCTATGGTTTGAATCTGCCCATTGATTGAAAATATCTTCATGACACGATTTACACTTAGCCGAAGAGGTCCAATCCTCATTATGGTACCTGTCGAGATCTTTCTCGATCTCGATCAATGTCAACTTTTCAGCTGTATCACTATAGGCGTTACCCGGGTAGATCGCACTAAACATCAAGATCGCTGCTACTAAAGACGCTTTTGAGCTGTCCACTCTTTTTCTGATATGCAGGAAAAGTAAAAAAAGTAAAACAAACGAGCCGAAAAGGTGAATGTAATAAGAGAGTATTCCGAGTTTATCTGAACCTGGATTTCCAACTAAAAAGAGATAGAAACCACTTAATATGATCAAAAAAAGAGTAAGCCCAAGCATGACACCGCTTATGCTGTTTACTTTTTTTACGATCATATACTCGTAGGTGTGTCTGTTGACATAAGGTATAAGCAATACAACAGCTACAAAAGCAGAACTCAGTATATGCACAGCCTGGACCATTCTAAAATATTCCCAGTCAAGATTAAAAAAACTGAGCTGTAGAATCCCACTTAAAAACATAAAAATGATATATATCTTCATATGTACAGCTTTCATGTTCCCTCCTCATCAGTCACGTTATAATCAACAATATCGCCTTCAAGCGCTTTAAGAAAGGCCTCTATCTCGTCGATCTGGGTCTCTGTAAAACTCATACCCAGCTGGTGTTTCCCCATTAAAAATATAGCTTCTCTTAACTTTTCAACCGTACCATTATGAAAATACGGTGACGTTTTTGTCACATTTCGCAAGATAGGAACTCTAAACAGCTGCTCCCCATCTTTACCCATATACCCACCGGTATTTTCAAATGGAAAAGGGTGGTACATCTGAACATTGAAGGTAAACCCGCTTACCTCTCTCCCTTTTTCACTTTCATTAAAAGAGTTTGTCACATCGATGAGACTGTTGTAATCTCTAAGTGGGAACTTTTGAATGCTCTGTCCCCCAACAGTGACACCGGTATGACACCCTTTACAGCCAAAATTGATAAAGTTTGCCAGCCCTTTTTTTGCCAACTTGCTCATTGCACTGTTGTCACCATCCAAAAACCTGTCATAATCACTGCGGGTCAAAAGAGTTTTAAGATAAGCAGCGATCGCTTTTTGAACGTTGACAAAGTTAAGTTCATCAAACACTGTTTCAAATCTTTTGAGGTATCCACTCTCTACCATCAACCGCTGCTCGACTTCAGCTGCACTCAAGTTCATTTGATAAGGGTCCTGTATAGAAGCCCCCACCTGCTCTTCAACACTGTTTACACTGCCGTCCCAGGTCTGATATTTGGCCAATGCTGCATTTAGAGTAGTAAGTGTATTTAAATGAAAGGGGTTCTCTTGCTGGTTGTGCCCGACAGCAGTGACAAATCTATCTGTCCCACTTTGATCACTAAGGTGACAGATAACACAGTCCGTCTTGTCATTAGTTTCAGACGTTAACATCTCTGAATATACTTTTCGCTTCTCTTTCATCAGAACATGGCATGTTGCACAGCTTATGTCTCTATCTTTAGACAATATAGTGTCAAAATAGAGGTCTTTACCTAAGGCTATCTTCTCTTTACTCAGTCTGTTTTCCGGAGTATCTACCAAAGCCAGCAGCTCTTCATAGCTTTCTGGAATACTGGAGAGATCTCTGGACAAAGCAGTTGCCCTTAATTCATCATCCGTATACACCTGCTTCTCTTTTTTCGGCAATATAGTAGATACAGAAAACAAGACCAATATAAGGACGATAAATGTAATCACAAAAAATCTCATTACTGCCTCCTAAATGTACGACATAGAGTTTCTTGACTCAAGACGACTGTTTTCAAGGGATAGAAACCACCTCTGAAGCAAGTATCATCTTAGTCTGTATCTCTCTTGGAAATTAAAGACCAAAGGTCTCTTTTACTTTCTCTTCAAATACCTCGTCACTAAGCTCTTTTCGCATAGGGACAAACGTTGTAGCCTCACCACCGACCGGTGTCGCTATTGGTGCATTTTCATCTTCTATAATACTCTTAACTGCTTCAGCAATAGGTAAAGGGTTTGGCCCTTCATTGATCGCCTTAGCAACAATAGGGACAAAATGCGACACTAGTGATTTATATGGCGACTCTTCTGCTGTAGTCGCAGCATTGGCCACAAGACCTTTTTTAACAAAATTCGTCCCAAACAGACCCGCTTGAATAGAGTGAACACGAACACTGTACGGGTTCAATTCAAAGCGAATGGAGTCTACAAAGCCTTCAACAGCATACTTTGATGCATTATAGTGGCTGAGAAGCGGAAGCCCCATCTTTCCAAGAAATGAGCTGATGTTGATGATCACACCGGACTTTGCTTCTCTCATATGTGGGATGACTTCTCTTGTCATCTTCATCAGACCAAAGACATTGACATCAAACTGATTAAAGATCTCTTCGTCAGTAGCATCTTCAGCTGTTGAGAGCAGACCGAAACCTGCATTGTTCACAAGTACGTCAATCCGTTTTTCTTGCATCATAATGACGTCTACTGCAGTTTTAATGGACTCTGTATCTGTCACATCCAAATAGATATTGCTGACACCGACTATCTTCGGCGTGTCAAGGTCTTTATCTCTAGTTCCTGCATAGACCTTATAACCATTTTCATGTAAAAGACGCGCTGTCGCTTCACCCATTCCCGAACTTGCCCCTGTGATTAAAACTACTTTTGACATTGTGATTCCTTTTGAACTCTTTAGTGTCAATATATTACTATTAAACAGTGGTATTTATTTAGTTCTTTTATCACTAGAGGGATTTATATCTATCGCTAAACGGATATTTTCAGATCTTTGGGATAGACACCATAGGTCTTAAAAAAGATAGCACTGAAGTGCCCTTGATGTTTATAACCGACCTCAGTTGCTATCTCTTTGACACTGAGCAGCTTTTCACGAAGCAGTAAGTTTGCTTTTTCCAGACGAAGTTTTTGAACATATCCGTAGATAGTCATTTTATGGACTTTTTTAAAATACTTTTTGAGTTTAAAATCATTGGTAGCACAGAGATGGGCAAGTTCTTTAATGGTTGGCGGATTTTTATAATTTTGTAAAACAATCTGCTTTGCATGACTTGCTATCTCTATCTCTTCAGGAGTAAACTCATTTTCGTCCATATGTTCTAAAAGTGAAAACCGATGTATCATATACTCAATAGCACGATGCTCACTGATGATGCTGTTCATCTTTTCACTGTCTTTTGCATAAACGATCTTATCTATAAGGTAAAGACTTAATGCATCTGTCGGTGTCTCGTTTAAAAGTTCAAGGCTAACCTCTCCTTGTAGCTTTTTATATAAAAAATTTATAGGTTCATACTCATTATTACTCAAGTATCTTTTTATGAAAAAGTCTGCTACAAAAAGTATAAAGACCTCTGTCTTTTTTGACTTCTCTATTGTGATTTTTAGATCTTGTCGCGACGAAGCAAAGAGATAGGTATTGTTTTCATGTAACGTAAACGTTTTGGCAGCTATCTTATCTTCAATTTGACATCTGCCTTGACGTACAGCAACAATAAAGTTCATCCGATCAAGGTTTTCCACCTCAATGACTTTATCTTCGTGTAAAGAGAGTGCAACATCAAAAAAGACCAGACCGTTGGAGATATCAACACGTATAACATGTTCATCTTTTTGCTTAAACAACTCTCTGAGTTTATAACGTCTATCGGTGATATTAAAAAAGAAACTATCCATTTAATTTGTAATACTCTCTCACTCTTCGCTCAAAATCTTCATCACTCAACTCTCGCCGCATCGGTATAAACTGTCGTGCTTTGTCCCCCACTGTTTCACGTGCAAGCGATGCTTCGTCTTCTATCATCTTAACAATGAGTTCAGCAGCCTCACCTGCATCATTTCCTTCATTTATCTGTTCGACAATGTTGGGAGCGAGGTTAGAAACGAGGTTAGCATACGGGGAATTTTCATCAAAAGTAGAAACGTTTGCTACTAAATTATCTTTAGCAAAGTTAGTACTGAAAAAACCCGGCATTATAGAATGGACTCTAATATTAAAATCTCTAAGTTCATATCGAAGTGAGTCTGTTATACCTTCGACTGCATACTTGCTTGAGTTGTAAAAGGTCAAGAGAGGAAGTCCGATCTTTCCAAGAAATGAGCTGATGTTGATGATGACACCGGAGTTGTTCTCTCGCATAAGAGGAATTACCTCTTTGCACACACGAAAAATACCAAAGACATTGACATTGAACTGGTTAAACATCTCCTCTTCTGTCACATCTTCTACCGTAGAAACCAGTCCATAACCGGCATTGTTCACTAAAACATCTATTCTGCCCTGCTCTTTATGGATCTTTTTTACTGCAGTCCGAATACTTTTACTATCGGTAATGTCAAGTTGTATTACATGCAGGTTTTCTGCATTTGTGTCAAATTTTTCAGGTGTTCGTGTTCCGGCGTAGACAATGTAACCACGTTCAGCCAATAAAAGAGCTGATGTTTTTCCTATACCAGAGCTGGCACCGGTGATGAGAACGACCTGAGACATATTGATTCCTATCTTTTATTACTTTGTCTTATTTTAGGAGAAATTTGTCACGATTTCTATGACACGTGTCAAGAATCACTATCTGTACTCTACAGCCAATGTAGATGAAACGCTGCTTCTATCAAAACTGGCTTTAGGGTTTTCTATCTCTCCTATCGTTGCAACATCCTGAACGAAATCTTGAATATAGTACGTTCCGTCATAGCCTCTTTTTTCCAGGTCAGAGATGATTGCATTGATATCATCTACATCTAAAAGATCGCTGTGGAGGGTTGTCCGTACTTCAAAGTCAATATCAGCTTTTATTAACATCTCCAGACTCTCTTCAAAATGGGGAAAGTTTTTATTGTGGGTAATGGCATGGAACTTTCGCTTCGGCGCCTTATAATCCAAAGCAACATAATCAAGAAGCTCTTCATCAAGAAGTTCTCTGATCTTATGCGGGTACGTCCCGTTTGTATCAAGTTTTATCTCAAAACCAAGTGTCTTTACCTTACGGCAGAACCCAGCCAACCCACTAAACATCGTTGCCTCACCGCCTGACAACACCACGCCATCAAGCAGACCGACACGCCTTTGTAAAAATGCAAGTGCCTCATCCAGAGAACGCTCACCTGCCGAGAAGACAATATCACCGTTGTAACAGTACGAACAGCGCATATTACACCCTGCAAACCAGATGATTGCACTGAGATGATAGGGGTAGTCCAGTGCACTGAAAGGGGTTATGTCATAGATGGGGTTAAGCTGATCTGACACAGTTTATGCAACACAGCGTGCTGATTCCACAAACTGCTTACGCTCACCGTGTTCACCCTTTTTACCGATGTTAAAACTCTCTACGGGTCTATGGTAACCCATGACTCTTGTGTAGACAATACACTTGCTTCGTTTTGCTTCTAACTTCTTAAGTATCTCTTGATTTGACAT
>JAUVKK010000248.1 GCA_030596305.1 Helicobacteraceae bacterium
CGATAGAGTTCCTGCATCTCGTCAGATGAGACTTCAAGTGAATTTTCCAGATGTTTTCGATCATCATCTGCATCGATGTAACTCTGATTTACAAAGCTTATAAATCTTTCAAATGCACTGTCTGAAACTACTGTACCAAGATCTATTTTTGCCTTTTTGAGCTGTCGTTTAAGCAGTCGGTGCATCAGATTCCCATAATAGTGTCAATGTCATCGTCTGATTGTGCAAGTCACAACTGCCCGTCGCAAGTGGTGAAATCTCACCATATGAGTAAAAACCAATCTGCTGCGTCTGTGAAGGAAGACTCTCCAATGTGGCTTCCAACTCATCTTCTGTGCGCTGTTTAAGTACAAGACGGCGTCCAACGCAACTTATGGCTATGCTTAAAAGAGGTTCACCTCTATGCTCCTCTAACATCACCATTTCGGCGGCTTGAGATGCCCCATCGATTAATCTGTCAAAGTTGGCCTTCATTAAAGTAACATAGCTATCTTCCGGGATATCTCCTGCAAAGGTGATAGAGTGATCTTCTTCATTAACTGCCAAAATTGTACGCACTTTACTCTCTTCATCACTGCCTTTTTCTTGAAGTTCAAGTGGGAAGAGCAAACCAGTTGCCGGCAGGCCCTCTGCCTTTTCACCAAGATAACGTTTATAGATGTCAAGTGCCGGCTGGCCGTCAAGTTCATACAGTATATTGTTTGTTGAACGTGTGACCTTACGTGATATTCCTAACCTGTCCCAGCCGCCTTTAGATCCATATCCAACATGAATATACTCACCATAAAACCCTACCGCAGTAATATAGTTTGGCCTCAGTTCACCTTCGACAATAACCCAGGTCTGCTCAAACCGGTCACCATCACCCGCCAAACCACCAGTGACTACAATATTTCCAGGTAATACAGTATTGATCCCCTTTGTCAACTGCGAACCATTTACATTCAATCCGTCACTCAGGACAAAAATAGTTTTAAGATCATCAGACATCAGCGTTTCTGCTATAAATGAGCCATTTTCAAAAGAGTATTCAGCCGAGGTGACTACCTGTGAGACTAAACGTATTGTGCTGTTCTCGAAACACATCACGGTGACCACAAGGGCATCTTCTAAAAGTTCATCTTGCATGATCTCTCCTGCCGTAGATGCACCGATGATCGTCGCCTGAGGAAAAGCATGGGAGAGTTCATTGAGTGGTTTTTGTATTCTCTCCATGTCTGGTGAACCAAATACTATAAGCAGGGTTTGAGATGAATCCAGTGAGGTATCTAAAGCAGTGTTCCATTTATCCAAATAGGTGTAATTTGCCAATCGCATCTTTATCTCCACATCAGTCTATAATATACTATACCGAAATGTTATTATATTAATATCAATGTTATTTTGTTTTCATTTATATTTTTATAATTTATACGAAATTTTCAGGCGTTTGTTACTTGGGGAGAGGTAATACTCTATTTAAAGAGTAGCTGCCGTTACGGCTCTTTTGGATTAGACTTTGACACTTTATCTTTCAACTTGTCTGCTTCACTGCTTAAGAGGCCAAGTCTGCGTTTCATATAGCCGTAGCCGCCCTGACAACAATCTGTAGTTTCAGCTGAAGTTGTTTGTGCTGACTCTTTTTCAGGATTTGACTTATTGTTCATCTTATTTCACAACCTCTTTTTAGCGAAAGATTTTATCACAATCTTTTGAGATCGCACCTGGAACCGTGGCAATAGTCATAAACTCTGACATTGAGAGAAGCGGATACATCACGGCGATGTAGTACTTAGGTGCCAAGATCTTTGCTTTGCCATTTTCGATCAGGATCGGGTACGGCAGCAGTTCACTGTTTTGATAACCCGTCTTTTTAACAAACTTGCTTGTTCTTCTTGCCAGTTGTACACCCAGCAGTGTTGAGCCATTGCTCAGTTGTTGTTCAAAGACGACTTTCTTCGACTTTCTGGCTTTGTCCAGCAGCACATCGTTTTTACCCGAAGCCACCACTTTCATATCTTCATAGACCGGCATACTGTCCATAAACTTATAACGCGGCAATCTTATGTACTTGACAATGTCTTTTGAATTTTGTAGACCTTCAAAGTTATCTCGAAGACGTTTTAGTGTTGCTAATGCAAGTGCCTCGTTATAGTCATCTTGCATAAAGGCTTTCATCACATAGACCGGGTTGCTTATACTGATCTGGTTGTTTTTTTCATCCACCAAGAGGCGCAGTGAAGCAGCAAAACCTCTGCCCTCTTTTGAGGCAGC
>JAUVKK010000063.1 GCA_030596305.1 Helicobacteraceae bacterium
TATAAAAGAGGGAAAAGAGCAGCAGTTTCACAGCTTTATTCTTGAAGAGAAGGCCTATAAAAAGCAGTACATAACCATGAAAAACAAGCGTAAGGTCTCTCCCCTGAAGCAGGATATGAAACGTATTAAAGATGAGTCCAGTCGTTCACGTAAGGCATTAGCACTTTTTACATCAAAAAAGTTCAGAGACCTCTCTATGGTCAGACCGGTCGATGTGAACATCAGTGATGACTTTGGTAAACGTCGCTACTTCAACAAAAAGCCGCGTCGTCCACACAGTGGTGTCGATATGGCAGCCTCAACCGGTACCAAGATCGTTGCACCGCTAGGCGGAAAGATCGTAGAGATAGGCGACTTCTTTTTTAATGGTAATGTTATCTTTATCGATCATGGTCTGGGACTTGTCAGTATGTATTGTCATATGCACAAGTTTGATGTAGAAAAAGGACAGGTGGTCAAAAAAGGTGAAAAGATCGGTGAGGTGGGTGCAACAGGTCGTGTCACTGGTCCACATTTGCACTGGGGTGTCTCACTGAACGGGGCCATGGTCGATCCTCGCCTCTTTTTTGTCAATCAGAAGTGATAAAGTGGTACACTACGCTTTTTAAAACTAGAGGAAAATATGAAGAGAATATTTTTAACACTGACACTGCTTGTTTTACTGCCATTGACACTCGATGCAAGACGCAACGGTGAGGGTTTTTTTATCGGAATTGGTTCCGGTGCAACATACTACAATGACAGTGGACTTGCTTCTGATGTTGGTTCGAATATGAGTGTAGTCAGTGGTGCATATAAGGTCTATACCGGGTATAAATATGATCATCAAGTAACACTGGAAGGTTCATTTACAGGATATGGTGTTTATGACATCACCGGTAATATTGAAGAGAAGCTGACGCCAATGTCTGCGGCAGTCTATATAAATTATGGATCAGACTTTTGGCACAACCAGATCAGACCCTTTGTCATAGCGGGAGCGGGTCTACTGTATCTTTCTCCTCAAAATGGTACTCTTTATGATGAAGAGATATTTTTCAGTCTTCACTACGGGGCGGGTATCCTCTGGACACCTCGTCTGCTGGGAGGTCTTGGTTTTAGAGCGGCTTATGAAGCAGACTGGAGTCGATTTGATGTTACACAAGCAGCGAAAGACCGGGGTGCGAATGGTAGTTATGATAATTTCATAGGCACCATGTATCTGGGAGTCCAATACAAATTCTAAGTTTAAAAGTTTCAGCTGCGGCGCGATTTGCACCGGAGTTCACCTCTCAATTCACAGCAGTGCGCCTTCGGGTTCACATCCGGCACAACTCACACCACATCTGAAACTTTTACGACTATAGTTACTTTTTGAGATGAGGAATCGCCAATCTAGTCATTCCGGACTAGATCCGGAATCTACAAATCTTTTAGGCTGATTTAGTTTTATTTTGGATATTAAAAGTCATCGTGCTCAGCACTTAGCACTTAGCACTCGCGAAACACGTCTATCTTGCTTTAAAGCTCTTTCTAGTTTTACAGAACTCTTGTAGAAAACAGTCACTGTCGCATTTTGGGTTTTTGGCGGTACAGATGTAGCGGCCGAAAAGTACCATCCCTTGGTGCAGGGCGTGGAGGTCAGTCTTGAACTTTTTGACCAGGGTCTCTTCTGTTTTGAGGGCTGTCTCATCATCGCTTAGGCCGAGACGGTGGGCAACTCTGAAAACATGGGTGTCAACGGCCATCAGGTTAGCTCCAGTGTACTCTATCATCACCACATTAGCAGTTTTTTGTCCAACACCTGCAAGGGTTTGAAGCTCTTTTTCATCAAGAGGGACCTTACCTTCATAGACTTCGACCAGACGTTGTGCCATCTTGATAAGATTTTTCGCCTTGTTGTTGAAAAATGAGCAGCTGTTGATGATAGCTTTGACATCGTCAAGTTCTGCATTGGCAAGGGTAATAGCATCCGGGTACTTTTCAAAAAGCTCAGGTGTGAGGAGGTTGACACGTTTGTCCGTACATTGTGCTGAAAGCGCAACTGCTATAACAAGTTCAAAGGCGTTAGTGTAGGTCAATTCAGTGACGGCTTCGTCATATCGTTCAATAAATGCCTCTTTTATCGAAGAAATCTCTTTTTTTGTCGCTTTTTTCATCTCTTTGCATCTTTTGTATATATATTGACGCATTTTAGCATTAAAGGTTGATACATTGACTCTACAAGCAGATAATTGCCGTTATTTTAGATAGTTTTTAACACAATCAGCTACAATGAATGATTATTAAAAGTAATATTATACTAGGAATTATTATGAGTTTATTTTCGTTTGTAAATAATTTTTTTTCGACACAGCAGCCAAAGTCATCTCTGACAGGAACCATGCACGACGAGGGTTTTGTCAGTAAAGATCTTTTTTATCAGATTCTTGATCTTGACTGTTCAGTCATTATGTTTTACACTAAAGATAGTGGATGGCTGGGTGCAAATAAACTTTTCTTCTCACTTTTTGATTATGAGAACATTCAAGGTTTCAGAAAAAAGCATGAGAGTGTCAGAGAACTTTTTGAGAGTGAGGCAGAAGAGGTCTTTACCGATGAAGAGGATAAGTGGCTTGATTATATTAAAGACCAAAAGAGTGAAGATGGTTACCGGGTTACAATTAAAGATAAAAATGGTGTTGAACGCCACATCAAGATCAAGGTACGCCTCTTAAAACAGAAAGGGATCGATCTCTATCTTTTACAGATGGATGATGTCTCTGAACTTGAAAATGCACTCTGTAAGACAAATGAGATAGAACAGCTGAAAACCAAGTTTCTGGCCAACATCGGTCATGAATTTAGAACGCCGATGAATGGAATATTGGGCTTTGTAGAGCTTCTGGAGCATACACACCCTACAGAGAGCCAAAATGAGTATATCCATATGATCCACTCATCAGCACGCAATCTTATGACCAATATCGAGAGTCTTTTAGACCTTTCACAGATGGAAGGAGGGCGATTTACAGTCAATGACAGTGAGTTTAACCTCTTTGCTGAAATGGAGGAGATGGCGCAGCTTTATACCTCTGAAGGCCGCGACAAAGGGATCAGTGTCTCGTTTTATGTAGGTGCAAAACTGCCGACCTATATTCAAGGTGACCTGCGTAAACTTAAGCAGATCATGAATAATCTGATCAACAATGCCTTGAAATTCACCCCTAGAGGCGGAAAGGTCGTAGTCGAGGTGAGACTGCTTAAATGGGCTGAAGCCGGTCGCTGCACCATCGGCTTTACCGTACGTGATACAGGTAAAGGTATCCCCAAAGACCAGATCGCAAAAGTTACACAGCCTTTTGAATCCGGTGACCAGGCAGATCAACGTCTTGGTATCGGACTGAGTCTCTCTCACGGACTGGTTGAACTGCTAGGCGGTGACCTTAAAATCGCCTCTGAAGAGGGGCGTGGATCCAAGTTTAGTTTTACACTGACATTTAGTGCAGCAAAAGAAAATACATTCCAAACTGTGGAGAACAAACGTGTCAAAGTAGCACTGCTGGACGATAAAAAGATCGATGATGCAAACTTGTTGACAAACTACCTACGCAGTTTTGGACTGAATGTTGAAAAAGTACATACACTGGATGAGAGCATATATGACAACATCGATATGCTCTACCTGGTCGCCTCACAGGAGCAGTCAGCTTGGTTGATGAAACTCGGAACATACGATAAAAAATGCCGCGTTGTTCTTGTATTGGATGCGGGTGAAAAGCTTCAGACCCGTACAACCCATATAGTTGACTATGTGATCAATAAACCGTTGCTGCCGACACGTATCTCCGAGCATGTCAGTATGGCATTTAAGCTTCAAGAACCTGAAGGAGCTAAAGAGAAGTTAAATCAGAAAGGGGTCCGCGCACTTGTTGTTGAAGACAACCTTATCAACCAACGTCTGATCTCTATTCTTTTACAAGAGTATGACCTGAAAGTATCAACAGCGTCAGATGGTGAAGAAGGTGTCCGAAAGTGTGAGAACCAGGAGTTCGATATTGTCTTTATGGATATCGATATGCCGGTCAAAAACGGTATTATGGCGACTAAAGAGATCAAAGAGCGTATGGCAAAGTCAACAAAAATGCCGATCATCGCTTTGACCGCCTTGGCTATGGAAGGGGACAGAGAGAATATCTTGCAAGAGGGACTTGATGACTACTTGGCTAAGCCTTTGACGCGGGCTAAACTGGAATATATCCTGGAAAAGCATCTCCAAGTAGAGATCGCTCAATAAAAGTTCCAGCTTCGGCGCATCTTGCGTCCAACACAGACTCTCTACGCACAGCAGTGCGCTATCGGTCTGAGTTAAACACAATATACACCAAATCTGAAATTTTTACTTAGTTAGTGATTTTGTCATTCCTTATTAAGTCCAATTTCTTAGTAAGATAAGCGGTGTTGTCTTTTATAGTCCAACACTTGATCAGCTATTCACTATCCGTTTAACAAGCAAGACTATACTTTTCACAATTATATTAACCTAAGGAATTCGTTTGAGATTAGCAGTAAAAGTATTAGTATCAACAGCATTATTCAGTTCTATGGCAGCGGCTGCAGTTGTAGCAACAGTAAACGGTACAAAGATCACGACTGATGAGGTTAACCAAGTTCTAATGGAAGGAACGCAAGGACGTTTTAACACACTTCCAAAAGAGAAACAAGCAGAGCTTCGTAAGCGTATTGTAGAAGGTATGATCGCGCAAGAGTTAGTGTACGGTGATGCTAAAAAAAGCGGCGTCTTAACATCTAAAGAGTACGAAGCAGAACTTAAAGAGGTCATGAAACGTGTAGAAAAGCAGCTTGCTTCAAAAGTATGGGAAAAACAGCAATTTGACAAGATCAAATTGTCAGATGCAGATGTCAGAAAATATTATGACTCGCATACTAATGAGTTTGTTGAAAAAGAGAAAGTGCATGCACGTCACATTCTTGTCAAAACAGAGACTGAAGCGAACAAGATCATTACCGGTCTTAAAAGTAAAAAAGGTGATGCTCTTAAAACGGCTTTTATCGAAGATGCTAAGAAGTTCTCTACCGGTCCTAGTGGTCCAAAAGGCGGAGACCTTGGCTCTTTCCCACGTGGGCAGATGGTACCAGAGTTTAATGACAAAGTCTTTACGATGCAAGTGGGTACGATCACTACGACTGCGGTTAAAACACAGTTTGGTTACCACATCATCTATCTTGAAGATAAGGTCAGTGGTAAAGAGTTAGGCTTTGATGAAGTCAAGAGCTTTATTGAACAAAAGCTGAAGATGGAAAAATTCAAAGCAGCGATGGAAAAGAAGATGAAGTCACTTCAAAGTACAGCTAAGATCACTTACGGTAAATAACAATCAACCTTCCTTCTGCCGTTGAACCCTTTACGTTTCACGGCAGAAGACTCTACATCAAACGTGATGATCTGATAGATGAAGATCTAAGCGGTAACAAATTTCGAAAACTCCAATTTCTATTAGACACTCCCTCAACTACTTACAAACGCATTATCTCTTATGGCGGAAACCAGTCCAACGCTATGGCCTCAATCGCTGCATTGTGCAAACGCAAAGGGTGGCCGTTTCTTTATATCACTAAAGTACTATCAACAACACTCAAAGAGAATAAAAGCGGCAACTTAGAGGCTGCTCTTGATGATGGTATGGAACTTATAGAAGTAATGCATGAGGGGTATAGAGATGTTGTCTCTTCTCTTCATTCAGGTCTCCCAAATGCTAGAGTGCAGAAGAGAGAAGGGGATCTGGTTTTAGCTCAGGGAGGTGCTGACCTTGGTGCTAAGGAGGGTGTGGAACAGTTGGCTGAAGAGATAAGGGTGTGGCAGCTTGAAAACGGTACTAAAGAGCTTACAGTAGTCACCCCTTCAGGAACAGGAACAACAGCTTACTTTCTTGCAATATCTCTGCCTGAGGTTACGGTTGTCACAACGCCTCTGATAGGTTCAAAAGAGTATCTAGAAGAGCAGATGAAGTATCTAGGAGTATTGCCAGATAACTTAACGATTATCGAAACACAAAAGAAGTATCGATTTGGTAAGACCTATGCTGAGTATGTAACGGTCTATCAAGAGCTACTAGAGCAGGGCATTGAGATGGACCTGCTCTATGCACCTAAGATGTTGATAGCCCTGTCAGAAGAGATGGAAAATATAGAAGGTGAT
>JAUVKK010000102.1 GCA_030596305.1 Helicobacteraceae bacterium
CACAAAGACCATATCAGTTGTCAAAACTATATAATCGATCTCTTTGAACGTTTAGATCTTGATGCCATCGCAATCGACGCACCCTTGAGTCTACCGCGTCCGCTTCTTTCACCTGACGCTGCTGCCTTACCAAGAGAAGGGACAGGTGAGATTATCAACCCCTATCTCTTTCGTTACACAGACTACTACCTCTACAAGATCTTTGGTCTGCGCCCTATGCCCCCTGCCGGTGACCGTATCGGCAGACTGACGGCACGTGCTGTTGCACTCTTGCATCACTTTGACTATCAATTTCCGTACATTACAGTAAAGGGCAAACAAGTTCCTATATACGAGGTCTATCCCAAACAGATAGCGCAGAGCCTTGGTCTCCAAGGTTATAAAAAAGAGCCGGAATCGATCATGCACCGTTTCAACCTGAAAACGACTATGGATGAGCACTTGATCGATGCTCTACTCTGTGTATATGCCGGAGCAAAAATATTGGATGGAGAGAGTATCGCTATTGTGGATGAGGCGAAAGGTGAGGGTTGGTGTTTTCCCATTACCTGATCAATAAGACCCAGCTAACCTATTACATTTTCTTTTTTTAGCTACTATTTACGCATTATAAAACAACAAGGATCACGATGAACAAAACATTACTACTTTCCCTGCTCTTTTCCCTTTCACTAAGCGCCGTAGAGATTGGTCAGACACTTCCATCTGTCACTCTTGATGAAGACAAAGGCGGCCGTGTTACCGGTGAAGCCTGGTCAAGTTCGGAGTTGCAAGGTAAGGTTCACCTCATCTTTTATGTTGATCCTGATGAAAAAGATCTCAACAACGACCTCAGTGACGCGGTCAAAGCAGCTGAAATGGACCGTTCTAAATACGCTTCTGTTGCCATCATCAACATGGCTGCGACCTGGAAGCCGAACTTCGCTATTAACTCAGCCCTTAAATCGAAACAAGAGAAGTTCCCACATACTATCTATGTCAAAGATATGGACAAACATGTTGTGAACGTATGGAGTGTTGCTGATGACAATTCGGACATCATCGTCCTTGATAAAGAGGGATCTGTCCTTTTTTATCATGAAGGTAAGGTAGAAGGTGATCAGATCAATGAGGTCATTAGATTGATCAAGGAAAACATGTGAACCAAAACCTCTGGAGTGTAAGTGCACAAGACTTCTTTACAAAAAAGATGCTCACATATGCCTTTGCCCCTTTTCTATTTACACTGTTAGTCCTATACGCCCTATTCTTCTCTGCCGCAGATGCTGGACTCGATAGCTTGCAAGATAGCTTTATACAGGTCGAATCAACACAGACAACCCAGGAGAACGGCATCACCCATACTGAGAACACCAACGTCGTCTACAGCGGCGGAAGTTCGATCTTGGCATTTTTGATGGAGTATTCCATCACCTCATGGCTCGTCAGCTTCTTTGTCTTTACAGTAGGTGGAATGTTTATGTTTGTTGTCGCTATTTTTACCGCCATACTGGTTATCGGTTTTTTAACACCTGCGATTATGAAAGAGCTACAAGCACGACACTATCCTGACATAGCACTTGAAGGTCACGGTAATGTCTTTTCAATGCTTTTTCACTCACTTAGGTATGTTGCAGTAATGTTTATCTTGCTGATTGTGTTGATCCCATTCTATTTCATTCCACTTGTCAACATAGTTGCTATAAACCTGCCGTTTTACTACCTTTTTCACAAGTTCTACATACTCGATGTCGGTACAACTGCCCTCACCAAAGAGCAGTACAAACAGATGATGTACTTCAAGGGCAATAAGGTCCGAATGAACACGGTCATACTCTACGCAATCTCTATGATCCCTTTTGCGGCACTGATCACACCTGTCTTTAATGTGATCGTTTTAAGTCATACTGTTCTACGCAGTAAACAAGAACAATTAGAAGCACCTTTAGAGAGCTAGTTTTCACGTAATTTTTTCCCGTCATTCCTGCGAAAGCAGGTGACCAAAGGAAATGCCCTCAGGTGAATCAAACAATTAAACTGCTTTAAAATATCAACTCGTGGACTCCTCTCTACCCAGAATGCAACAACAATATTTCATTCAAAACCCAACATATATCATCCAAAATCAGTCTGACTCGCTACAATGTCAAAAAAAATTGGGATTGTGATGTTAAGCAAGGTAGACAGAGGCGTTCTTTTTATGTTGGTAAGTGCCCTTATCTCTGCACTTAACGGCGCCATTGCCAAGATCCTTAGCGAGGACATCTCAGCACTTGAGATCGTCTTTTTCAGAAATTTGCTGGGTGTTGTCTTTGTATTGATGATGCTCAAACACACTCCAACCAAACTGCCGGGCGGTCAACTTCACCTTCTTGTGTTACGCGGACTTTTGGGCTTTAGCGCAATGATACTCTTTTTCTACACTATCACTACCATTCCTCTTGGTGTAGCGATCACACTGAACAAGACCTCTCCACTCTTTGTCTCTGTTTTAGCCTTTTTTCTGCTTCAAGAACACCTGAGTAAAAAAGGAGTTGCAGCACTTTTAGTCGGCTTTATAGGTGTTATATTGATTACTAAACCTACTGGCCTGACCTTTAGCTATGAACACATGCTTGGTATCTTAGGCGGATTTTTTGCAGCTGCTGCCTACACTACTATTAAAAAGATCAAACACATCTATGATGCGAGGGTCATTGTTCTCTCGTTTATGGCCACTGGAGCCATTGCTCCTCTGCTACTGTTTTTAATCGCACCCTATGTCGATGCACCCAAGGCCTTATCATTTCTCTTTGTTGATTTTCATATGCCTGACAGCTATAAGACCTGGATACTCATCTTGGCAATGGGGCTTATCTCTACACTCTCACAGTGGCTGTTGACTAAGGCCTACAGCCTCTCCAGAGCAGGTATTATCGGTGTTGTCAGTTATACAAACATCCCTTTTGCCATCGGCTTTGGGTATATGCTGGGAGACGTCTTTCCAGACTTTTGGAGTTTTTGCGGAATTGGTTTGATTATCTTGGGAGGACTGCTGGTAAAGAAGGGGTAAGCCTACTCTTTGACAACTGAAACAAGCCGTTTAACTTCATCTAAAAATCTATCGAGATCTTCTTGCGGTGCCTGTAGATGCATTATCTCACCCACTACGTCAAACTCTTTTTCAACCACTTTGATCCCAAGGTTCTCAAGTATGTATCCCACTTTACCAATATCTGTATACGCACAAGAAGCGACTAAAATGTTCTCTTTTTGATATGACAACAACTCAGCAGCTGTGATCACCATGTTCGTTGCATCAGAGTAGGCTCTCACCAATCCGCCTGTACCGAGTTTAGTACCGCCAAAATAGCGGACAGTGATCACAGCGACATTGATCAGTTCATTACCTTGGAGTACCGCTAAAGTAGGCTTACCGGACGTACCTCTCGGTTCACCGTCGTCACTGCTGCCCTCAACAACCTGGTCAAACTCATTAATATATCGGAATGCCGTTACAAAATGACGGGCTTTAGGGTGTTCAGCTTTGAGCGACTCCAAAACCTCACCATACATATGGTACGGCATGAGATGGGCAATAAATTTAGACTGCTTTTCGACAAGCATTTCATAAGAATGTGCGGATACTGTAAACATAAAAGAAGTTTATATAAATAATGGTTAGAAGCAGCAATAGCCGACTCTTTACATTACTAAGTTACAATCACGCTAAATTGAGGAGAGAAGAGTGCAAGAAGAGCGTAAAGGCGAAATCTATATGTTACTGCTCTCTGTTTTGGAGAGTTGGTTTCCTATATTTTCACTGTTCAGTATTGCATTGATCGGTGCGATGTACAGTTTTGCGCTCTCTGTCTCTGTTGCTACCGTCATCTTTTTAGCACTTATCATCTACCAAAAAAAGTTACCTGAACTGTTTCAAAAAGATGCCCGTAAAGACCTTCTGCTAACCACCTTTTATATTAATCTTCTTTTCATTCTTATCTTTATAGGCCTGCAGTACACCACTGCCGGGAACATGGCTGTCATCATCTTTTTACAGCTGCTCTTCGCCTACCTCTATTTCAACGTCTTTGGAAGTGATAAACTAAGTCCTATGCACACTGCCGGTGCCATTGTCATGAGTATCGGTGCAGTGACTGTTCTTATACCTGACGATCTTAGCTTTAACAAAGGCGACCTCATCATCCTTGTAGCTGCCGCCGTGGCACCCCTTGCCAACCTTTATCAAAAGCGGGCTCGCAGCTATGTTAGTTCAGAAAGTATTCTTACCTTTAGAAACATAGTGGCCCTTCCTGTTATCTTTGCCATTGCTTATTTTTCTGAAACAGTGCCTACATCTGACAAGCTTGTGGAAGCAGCACCCTATATACTGGCTATCGGTATATTAGTTCTTGGTCTCTCCAAAATACTCTATATTGAAGCCCTTCACCGTATTTCAATCACAAAAGTGAGTGCTATGTTGGCACTGCTCCCTCTTTTCACCTTGATCTTTGCCTATTTCGCACTTAGTGAAGTACCAAACCTGCGTCAAGTTTTAGGGATCATCCCTATTTTAATCGGCGGATACCTTATTACCAAACCTGAGAAAGCGGCAGATGTTTAAAAAGGCGCACCAAAAGCTCTTTAGCTGGTATCAGGCGAATGGTCGCCATAATCTTCCCTGGCGTCAGAGCGATGATGTGTATAAGATCTGGGTCAGTGAGATCATGCTCCAACAGACACAGGTCAAAACAGTCCTTGAGCGTTTCTACTTTCCATTTCTCGAGAAGTTCCCAACACTACAGACGCTTGCTGATGCCCATGAAGATGAAGTCCTTAAACAGTGGGAAGGACTGGGTTACTACACGAGAGCCCGTAACCTTC
>JAUVKK010000178.1 GCA_030596305.1 Helicobacteraceae bacterium
GGTGCGATCATCTCAAGGTCAAACAGGGTGTAAAGATATGCTGGAATTGCAATATCATTTTCATCTGACAATGTTTTAAACAATTTAATTCGCTCATCCGGAAGCATATTTGCTGCCAATGTTGCAGAGAGACTGATCAATGCTTCCTCATTAAGGTCTACCTCACTAAAGAGTGCAACTAATGAGGCAGTCGATATCGCTAAAATATTTTCATCAGCATTAACACGTTCAACGATCTTGAATAGAACTTTTTTACTCAAAAATGCTTTGTATTTTTCAATCAAATTAAGTGGTGCCGTTTTAGCATAGTTTGTAAACGCTAAAGAGACCAGCTCTTCAGAGTATTTGTCAGCATTATTAAGTACCAGCTCTTCAGCAATCTCACCTGCATTATATGCATTAAGATCATTCTGTTGGACCAGTGGGTTTTTCAGTGAAAGACGGTACTTTTTAAGATCAACATGTTCACCATTATTTATCTTGTTTAAAAGTTCGATCGTCTGGTCTAACTTCTCATCACCAGTTGCAGAGATAGTTTTAAGTACATCAAGACGAGATGCATCTAATACTTTTGCAAAGACCCCGTAGCGCTCTGTTTTGTAGGTATGATGACGCTCAATACGGCCAAGGAGTGCATCACGTACAGAATCGACAAATGTTTCAGAGTCTACGCGAAACTTACGTAGTTTGAATGAACCGACAACTGAGTAAAAAAGCATGTGACCGACTGTACTCAGGTAGAGAATAAACATTGAAAGGACTACCCAGACAGCTAAAGAGAGAGACGGAAGATTAATACCCATTATAGCTGGTGCAAGTTTCTCATTTGGAAAAGTGACATAAAAATATGAGCCGATCAGACCCATTAAAATAAATGCAGCTATCGTATAGCGTTTTATGTACATTGAATATCCTTATTACTGTTGTTTTTCAACGATCTCCCGACAGTCGATACAGTATTTTGCATGCGGTTTAACTTTAAGGCGCTGAATAGAGATCTCTTCTTCACACATCTCGCAGATGCCGTATTGTTTGTCTTGTATTTTACCCAAAGCAACTTCAATCTCCAAGAGTTCCAACTCTTGTTGCTGACCGATCGCAACTTCACGCATATTGTCATTGCTTACAGAAGCGTGGTCACCTTCATCGTTTAACTCGAGAGAGCTCAACTCTTGAAGCTCTTTTTCAACACCGGCGATGTTCTTTTGGATCTGCACTTTTCGTGCGTCTAACATGTCAACAAAGAATTCTAATTCACTACTACGCATTTAACGTCCTACTTATGATACGGATGGTTGCTTAAAATTGAAAAGCCGCGATAGATCTGTTCCAACAAGACCACTTTGGCGATCTTATGGCTCATTGTGATCTCTCCAAGAGAGATAACCTTGTCGCAGCGTTTCAAAAACGGATCTTCAAATCCGTAAGCACCACCGATAAAAAATTTAACCGCCATTTTATCAGCTAATAGCTTACTAAACTCGTGAGAATTGATTATTTTTCCATCAGGGTGAAGTGCAATGGTAAAACTGCCATCTAAATGGGGTTCTAGGCTTTTAGTATATGCGCTCTGTGCGGCCTCTGGACCAACCGTGTGTGCTTTAGTAACATCTTTGCTGAAAAGTTCAATATCGTTAATTTTTGCGAAGCGAGATGACATCTTAATCAACTCTTTATTCAAGGGATCATACAAAGAACGCTCTTTTTTAGCAATAGAGACAATATCGACTTTCACTACTTATCCCTCATATAGTGCGCTGCTGATAACGCGGTAAGAGACATTATCAAACATGTCATCAAAACGAACACCGCCAATAGCAGCAACAGGATGCTTTGAGAGCGCTGCAAGGTCATCTAACTGATCTTGTAAAGGTGCAGCATCCTCTTTAGTGTTTGTGGCTCTGTAAGCACCTAAACCGATGTAGTCCAGATCGAGCAGGTTTGCCATCTCAATCTCTTCGCTATTGTGCGTCGAAAGACCTATCATCTTGTTTGTACCGATGATATTACGGATCTTGTCTACTGCAAAATAGGGATTTCTATCAACTTTTAGAAGGTCGTCTTGTCCCAAATGCACACCATCACAAAAAGGGTGCAGTAAAAAAGCATCATTAATGATCAGCGTCTTTGACCAGAGCTGGCGGAGTTTGACAAGCTGCGCTGTAATAAAGTCAAAGTCTTGGCTTTTGTTTCGGTATTGAATGATCTGAGCGTTATGTTTTGTGCAGAGGTCAACAAATTTTTCTAAGGAGAGCTCTTTTTTGTCAAGTGTTGTCTGATCGCAGAGTGCGTAAAGTTGCATATTTGGAGTAATTGAGGATGGAAGGCTTATTTGCCTAACATCATCTTTAGTAGATTAGTCAAGGTATCTTTCATCTCGTTACGGTTTACCACCATATCGATAGAACCTTTTTCCAACAAGAACTCAGCTCTCTGGAAACCATCTGGAAGGTCAGACCCGATCGTCTGCTTGATAACACGCTGACCGGCAAAACCGATCAAGGCACCCGGCTCAGCGATAATGATATCGCCCAGGGTTGCAAAAGAGGCACTGACACCACCCATAGTAGGGTCTGTCAATAGAGAAATATACGGAAGTTTTGCTTGTGCCAGTTTTCCAAGAGCAGCTGACGTCTTAGACATCTGAAGCAGAGAGAAGGTTGACTCTTGCATACGTGCACCACCTGAAGCAGAGACGATGATAAGACCTTGACGTTTTTCTATAGCACGATTAATGGCACGAACGATCTTCTCACCTTCAACTGAACCAAGAGAGCCACCCATAAAACCAAAGTCAAAGACGACAAGCTGTGTTCCTAAGCCGTTGATCTGACACTCACCGCTTACAACCGAAGAGTGGCGACCTGTCTTTTTGATACCCTCTTCCACACGTTTGACGTATGACTTTTTATCAACAAACTTAAGAGGGTCAACCGGTTTAAGGTTAGCATCGAACTCTTCGAATGTATCTTCATCTGCTAAAAGTTTAATACGTGCGTCTACACCAAGGCGAAGGTGGTAACCACACTTTGGACAGACGTGGTTCTGGTTTTCAACCTCTTTGTAGTACATCAACGATTGACACGATGGACATTTTATCCAGTGTGACGGAGCTTCACTTTTAGATGCTTGTTGTTTTGAAGATGAGTTAGAACTGCTAAAAAGGTCAAAAAGATTCATATGTCAGCCTTGAAAAATAGTACAAACACGACTG
>JAUVKK010000128.1 GCA_030596305.1 Helicobacteraceae bacterium
ACATTGGGAAAAACGGAAGACCTTATCGTCTATGGCAAGCTCATTTTGCTGGGGCTGCTTGCATTTGCCGGATTGCAGAGTATAGAGATCGAGAAAATGCAGCCTGTGTTGGACCATGGTGCTATCTCCGTTTTTATGGCTGCAGCACTTATTTTTGTCTCTTACGAAGGGTTTCAGCTCATTACAAATGGCGTCTGTGAGACAGATGACCCGCACAAAAACATACCTCGTGGTATATACGGTTCTATTGCTATTGTCACAGTGGTCTATGTCCTTCTCTCTATCGTAGCTGTGGGTTCGCTCAGTGAAGCAGAATTGGTTGTAGCAGAGGAGTATGCTTTAGCTGTTGCTGCTGAACCTTCGATGGGAAATGCCGGCCGCATTTTGGTAAGCATCGCAGCGCTGTTGGCGACATCGTCAGCTATTAATGCCACCTTGTTCGGGGCATCACGGATGATGGCTGAGATGGCTTCAGAACACGAGATGCCTCAAGCCTTCTCTTTTCGAAACCGCGAAGAGGTTCCTTGGATATCCGTCGTCGTTATTGCTGTGTTGACAATAGCTTTTACCTATTTTGGCGGGTTGGAGCTGATCGCTGCATTTTCAAGTTTGACTTTTTTACTGGTCTCCCTTGCTATTAATATCGCCAATTACAAACTTCGCCAAAAAACAGAAGCCAATACCTACTACATTGTTTTAGGCAGTCTGTTGCTGCTTTTTACGATAGGTACACTCTTAGTCTATCTGGTCCAGCACTCACCTCAAATATTGACTTGGATCGTCACTGTCTATCTTATGCTGATCTTTTTTGAAGTAGTATATAACTATTTCTTTACCAAAAAGAGTGACAGCTATTCATAGATATGTTTTGTAATAGGTAGCTGCGAGAGTGTGGTCTTTAGACTGTTTGTACATTTTTGCATCGCCTCTTTTGCCAGTATCTCGATCCTCTCCTCCTGGTTTGCAACGAGGAATATAAAAAATAGATGAACATCTTTAGAGCTGCTTTTACAGTTTCCTAACGTTTTTATAAGGGCATAGAGCGTAGTCAGATCACCGGTACGGGCAGGATGTTTTATCTCTAAAAGTGCACCTCTATAAAAAGCCTTTCTAAAGCGAAGAAAATCAGCATGATAAAAGTCTAATAACCTTTTTAAGATCTCAATCTCAAAAGCTTTGACCTTGTCTCCCATAAGGTAGAGATAGTAGGCATACTCCCTTTGTGTTTTGACATCACGGCTATACAGCTGGTCTACACACTCTTGCGGTGTGGGCAGGTAAGGGGAGTCGAACTTAAAGTATAAAAGTATCTCGTTTATCATGTTGGTAGAAATAGCAGTTGATCTCCATGCATAGGCATCCAAGAGGCGATTTTTAACACGGTTAACAAAGGAGTCTAAACTTGCTTTGGATACCTCGCCTTTTTCATAAGAGAGTTGAATTGATATGACAAACATAAACATCTCTTCATAAAGTTTTGCATGGAGTGCGTATGATGAGAAGTAAAAGCCAATACTTTGAAGAACCCTTATGTCATAACTCTGAAAATAGAATTGAGAGAGTCTGATATAGAGTTGTAAAGACTGTTTAGTTGAGAAGAAATGCAAATTCTTTTCAAAGTTATATATAAAGATGTTATCGATCTCTGTGCTACTCATCAACATCTTGTATATGTCTGTTGTCGTTAGGTGCTTTTCTACGTCGGCGACCCTTGAGTATGGTGCCTTCAGCTCTTGTAAGGACTTTATTAGAAGTGTGTTTACCTTGATCTTACCTGCAAGTTTTGAAGTTAGGAGACCTTTAAGACGTACTTTTCCATCTTCCAGAGTGACAAAGACCTCACCTTTGATGTCCTCATTTTGAATAAAGATCTTGTCGAGTATTTCATTGTAACGGATAATTCCGCCGTCAAGAAGCTGCATGTCATTGTCGAAGACATAGTATCGATTTTTTAGAAAGAGTATCTGTCTTCCTCTGCCTGCATCCCAAGCATGAGAAGTCAATAAATCCAAAATATTTTCTGTACAGATATCAAAGGTCATAATATATATATTAATACGCAATTCTTATAATGGCTTTTAACTTTTAATCACTAAAAAATTTTAAGAAGTGCGTAGATAGAATGAATAATCTGTGTTGGAGTAGGTAGATATAGTCCTAAATAGCGTGTGATAGAGACTATTTATACTCCTTACCCAATCCTTTTTTATATTGAATCTTAATCGTCTATGGAAATCGTAATGCTGCCAAAGGGTACAGTTTAAGATTAGAGAATAATCTAGTATAATTGCGCAAATAAAATTAATAGGTATTAAAATGTCAACATACGTTTTCGGACACACAAGTCCAGACTCAGACTCAATCGTCGGGGCTATCTCTCTTTCATACTTAAAAAACCAACTTGGTGAAGACTGTGTTCCTACTCGTCAAGGCAAGATCTCTGCTGAGACAGAGTTCATCTTAAACAAATTTGGCGGCGAGGTTCCTGAGCTTAAGACCACGTATGCAGGCGAAGAGGTCTACCTGATCGACTTTTCTGATTATGGTCAAGCACCGGAAGATATCAAAGAAGCGACGATCCTGGGGATTGTAGATCACCATAAGCTGGGAGACATCATTACGTCAACTCCACTGGAGTGCTGGATCAGACCGATAGGCTGCTCAAACACGGTGGTCTATGAGATGTACAAGTCTTATGATGTTGAGATCCCTAAAAACATCGCCGGTATGATGATGATGGCGATCTTGAGTGACACGGTTATCTTTAAGTCACCGACATGTACTAAAGTCGATACAAAAGCTGTTAAAGAGCTTGCTAAAATAGCCGGTATCGAAGACTATAAAGCACTTGGTATGGAGATGTTTATTGTTAAGTCAGCCGTAGATGGTGCGACAGGCAGAGAACTCAATACAAGAGATTACAAACCGTTCGACATGAATGGGAACAAAATCGGTGTGAATCAACTGGAGATGATAGATATCAGCGCTCTTGATGACAAAAAAGAGATGATCTTTGAAGATATGAAAAAGATGAAAGAGGAAGAGGGCCTTCATACGATGATGGTTCTGTTGACAGACATTATGAAAGAGGGCTCTCAGATGCTTGTTGTCAGTGATGATCCAAGTAAAATCGAGAATGGACTCAATGTTAAGTTAGAGAACAATGAAGCCTGGCTTGACGGTGTACTTAGCCGTAAAAAGCAGATCATTCCGTTTATTCAACCACAGTTCTAACCTCGCTCTTTCCGAAGAGAATCTCTATGAAAAATCAAGTAAAGTATGACGTATCGTCATTCTGAACTTGATTCAGAATCTACTCCTTTTTATAACAGTTAAACTGTTATCTGCATTTTTAATGCAGTGGATCCCGGATTAAGTCCGGGACGACAGTGGTATTGGATTCAAAAAAATGAAATCACAAAAGGCAAAGCGATGGCAGATAAAACATTTATCAAAGGTAAAGACCGCGACTTAGAGTCAACGATAGAGACGATGCATGCCAAGTTGAAAGTCTGGGATATCCATGTTGAAGAGGCCTCGTGGTTAAATCCTGTTCCTTATGTTCACTCATTGCACATTCATGACACGTCGTGTGGGTTGATGTTTACCAATGGAAAAGGTGCTACTGAAAAGTCTACGCTTGCCAGTGCCTTGGGTGAGTATTTTGAGCGTTTGAGCTGCAACTACTTTTTTGCAGACTATTACCTGGGTGAAGAGATCAGCAATGGTGAGTTCGTCCATTACCCTAATGAAAAGTGGTTTGTAGATGAAGATGATGATATGCCGGAGGGTCTTTTAGACGACGATCTTTGGGAGTTTTACGACCCTGAAGATGACCTGGAACCTGAAAATATCTTCGACTTTAACTCAGGTGTGGGTGAACGCGGTATCTGTGCGCTTCCGTTTGAACGCCAGAGTGACAGCGAGACGATCTACTTTCCGGTCAACATCATCGGGAACCTCTATGTCAGCAACGGTATGTCCGCCGGAAACAGTGTCAATGAGGCGAGAGTGCAGGCACT
>JAUVKK010000070.1 GCA_030596305.1 Helicobacteraceae bacterium
CTTCATGATATCTTGAAAGTCGAAGGTAACCAGGGGTTTGTGTTTGCTCCAAACCCACCGACGACTATCTTGATGACAGGTCTTCAAGGCTCGGGTAAGACAACGACTACAGGTAAATTAGCTGTTTTTCTTAAAGAGCAAAAAAAGAAAAAAGTACTGATCATCGCAGCTGACCTTCAGCGTCTTGCTGCGGTTGAGCAGTTACGTCAGATCACAGAAAAGATTGAAGTCGACCTGCACGCTGATGAAGCAGCATCACCGGTAGAAGTGGTTAAGGCTGGTTTAGAGAAAGCAAAAGCAAATCTTTATGATGTAGTTTTGATCGATACAGCAGGTCGTTTGGCGATTGATGAAGCTTTGATGGCTGAACTTAAAGAGGTCAAAGATGTGGCGCAGCCAGATGAGATCTTCTACGTAGCTGACTCGATGACAGGGCAGGATGCTGTTCGTACAGCAGCAAGCTTTAAAGAGCAGATCGGTATCGATGGGGTTATCTTAAGTAAATATGATGGCGACTCTAAGGGCGGCGTGGCTCTTGGTTTAGCTTCTCAGGTCGAAGTACCACTTCGTTTTATCGGTAGCGGTGAGAAGATGGAAGACCTTGAGGTCTTCTTACCTGAGCGTATTGTTAACCGTCTTATGGGCTTTGGTGATATTGAAGGACTTGCTGAGAGAACAGCCAATGTCATCGATGAGAAAAAAGCGAAAGAGCTGACTAAAAAGATTAAAAAAGGGAAGTTCAACTTCAACGACTTTTTAGAGCAGATGGAGTCGATGAAAAAGATGGGTTCTATGAAGTCTATTATGGGCATGATCCCGGGTATGGGCGACATGTCCAAAGCACTCAAAGACTTTGACATGGAGAACTCAAAAGAGATCATTCAGATCAAATCAATGGTCGGTTCAATGACTAAAAAAGAGCGTGAAGACCCAGATCTTCTAAACAACAGCCGTAAACTCCGTATAGCGACAGGTTGTGGAATGAGTCAGATGGAAGTCAACCGTGCTCTAAAGCAGTTTAAAAATGCGGCAAAGATGGCGAAAAAGTTCTCTGGTAAAAAAGGGATGCAGGACCTTCAGGCGATGATGGGTCAGATGAAGGGTGGCGGTTTCCCACGTTGAAATAACACCACTTGGAAGTTTTCGCTTTTTTAGCTATACTTCCGCTCACGAAAGACATTTTCTTAAACAATCCCTCTGTGATTTGAAAATGAGTAGCTGGTCACAAAGTTTAAAATGAGTCTCTTATAGAGATTGATTTTAACCTTTTGTGCCGGTTACATGTGTACGTCCGCATAATGGCGATTAGAGGAAAGTAAGTATTCACGGTGCTCAGCACTCTTTTTATAGACTTTCCCCTTTTTCTCTTTTATGTTTCGACGACAGATGTAACCAGCAATTGGTATATCAAAAACAGGAACTAATATGACAGTTATCAGACTAACTCGTATGGGTCGTAAAAAACAGCCTTTCTACCGTATCGCGGTAACAGATTCTCGTAAACGTCGTGATGGTGGTTGGATCGAACTTATCGGTCACTACAACCCAATGACAGACGAAAAGACACTAGTAGTAGACAACGAACGTCTTGACTACTGGTTAAGCGTTGGTGCTCAAATGAGTAGCCGCGTTAAAAAAATTACTGGTAGATAGTCATGGTCACTGATTTCGTCGAACAATTCGCCAAAATGATCGCTAACTACCCTGAAGATGTTCAGGTCGAGGCACATGAGGGTGATGAGATGATCGAGATCGTTTTACATGCTAACCAGGCCGATGTAGGTAAACTTATCGGTAAAGAGGGCAAGATGATTGGTGCGATCAAGACACTTATTTCTGGCTGTAAAGCTAAAGATGGTAAGAGTTACCGTATCAATGTCGAAGCAATCAACTAAAGACCTGCTTCATATCGCTACTTTGGGCCGCACTGTCGGTCTATACGGCGACATGAAGTTTCACGACAAAAGTGATTTTCCCGAGCAGTTTGTAGCTGGGGCTACCTTTTTAAAAGGTGACGGAAAACCACTGACCATTCTTGATATTAACGAAGCCAGAGGAACGATTATGATCCAGGGCTTTGAGAGTCTAGAGAGTGCCAAGAAACTGACTAACGTCAAACTCTACACAACAATGCAAGCAACCCGCGAGCAGTGTGAGTTGGAAGAGGGTGAGTACTTTTGGTTTGACATCGTAGGCTGTGACGTCTATGAAGATGACAAAAAGCTTGGTGTCGTGAAAGAGGTAGAGCGTATCGCTATTACAAACTATTTGAGTATCGTCACTGACGACGCTCTTGTGAGTAAGGGTGCTGCTAAAAGCTTTTTGCTTCCGTACGGAGAAGCTTTTGTAGTGAAGACAGATGTTGAGAACAGACGTATTGATGTACGTGATGCAACTGACATCTTAGAAGCTTCATAAGAGCAGCAGATGCGTTTTACTTATGTCACACTCTTTCAAAATCTGATAGAGGGGTATTTTCAGGATTCGATCCTCAAACGGGCTCAAGATAAAGAGCTCTTTGAAGTCGACTACCTGAACCCGCGTGACTATACAACCAACAAACACCAGAAAGTCGATGATACGGCTACAGGTGGGGGTGCCGGTATGGTGATGACACCGCAACCGCTTTTTGATGCACTCAGTGCACTCAGAGAGCAGGGCGATGTCCACATCATCTTTACCACGCCGGTTGGTAAGCCGTTTCGGCAAAATGATGCTAAGCGATTGGCATCAAAAGGTCATATTGCCTTTGTAAGTGGTCGTTACGAAGGGATTGATGAACGTGTTATTGAGACATTTGCGGATGAACTCTTTAGCATTGGTGATTACGTTTTGACAGGTGGCGAACTGCCGTCGTTGGTGATGAGTGATGCAATCGCTCGAAACATCGACGGTGTTCTTGGAAACAGCGAATCTCTCGATATCGAGAGTTTTGAAACGCCACTTTTGGAAGCACCTAGCTTCTCAAAACCAGCTTTATATGAGGGACGTGCGGTCCCATCAGAATATGTAAAGGGAAATCACAGTAAAATAACCGCACTAAAATTTGCCATGTCTGAAGCGAAAACCTCGTTTTTCAGACCTGAGCAGCTTATAAAGCACAAAAAAAGGACATCTTATGAGAAATAAGTACATTGAAAATTTCGAAGCTGCACAAGTTGCATCGAAAACTATTCCTGAATTCCGTGCCGGTGATACTCTACGTCTAGCTGTAACAATTAAAGAAGGCGATAAGTCTCGTGTTCAGAGCTACGAGGGTGTATGTATCGCTAAACGCGGTCAAGGTACAGGTCAAACTGTTACTGTACGTAAAATCGGCGCTAACGGCGTTGGTATTGAGCGTATTTTCCCACTCTACACTGACTCTATCAGTGAGATCAAAGTACTTCGTCGCGGTCGCGTTCGTCGTGCTAAACTTTTCTACCTTCGTGATCTTGCAGGTAAAAAAGCACGTATCAAAGAGCTACGCAAGTAGTTCTCTTTTTAACTGCCTTTATGGCGGTTATCTCTTCTCTTTTTAAAACCCCTAAAACATTACCTTTCTTTAAACCTTTCTTAGTATAATTATCTACTTATTTTGTTACATCTTCGTAATAAATTTTTACTACAATAGTATCTATAAATTATTTCATATGTATCGTATAAATGAGTCAAAAGAGTGTGCGTCCATACGTGTCAGTCATTCACCAAACAAATTGTAAAAAGGATTGTTGTGTCTTACCTTCTCGACCTCAAAAAAGTAGTTAACATTAACTCTTTTACCAAAAATAAACATGGGGTTGATCAGGTAGGTCAGGTGTTTGATCAATGGCTGGGTGAACTTGGCTTTGATGTGACTGTTTATAAACGTGAACTTATCGGTGAACATCGACTCTATCGCTCGAAACGTACTGAGGGTAAAAAGCTGCTACTTCTTGGTCATCTGGACACTGTTTTTCCTGAGGGAAAGTTCGAGCATTTCAGTGAAGATGAAGAGTGGGTCTATGGCCCGGGTGTCTGTGATATGAAAGGGGGCAACATTGTTGCTCTTGAAGCACTCCGCCTCTTGAAAGCTGAAGAGATAGAGATCAGTAACGTTGATATTCTTTTTGTCAGTGATGAAGAGACGGGGAGTGATGACTCAAAACTGTTGACAGCGAAGCTGGCACCGGAGTATGACTACTGTCTTGTTTATGAAGCTGCAGGCGAAAGTGGTGAGGTCGTAACGGGCCGTAAAGGGGTTGGTACCTTTTTTGTTGACATCACGGGTGTGGCTAAACATGCCGGAAATTTTTATGCTGATGGTGTGGATGCTAACCTGGAAGCAGCGCATAAACTGCAAAAGCTAGTAGCGCTGACTGATCTTTCAAAAGGGACAACAGTCAATGTCGGTAAGTTAGAAGGGGGTATCGGTGCAAACACCATCTCTCCGCATGCGCACCTTACATTTGAACTGCGTTACAAAACGACAGCAGAACGTGATCGTGTTTTAACTGCCATCGATACAATCGTCTCTACCTCTTATGTGGATGGTACAAGCTCGACAATGAGCGGTGGAATTCAACGTGATGTGATGATGAGCTCGGATGCCTCTTTTGGTTTTGTTGATGACATTGAACGTATTACGGGTGCAAAATTGCCGACGGAAGAGCGTGGCGGGGTGAGTGATGCCAACATCGTCAGTTCATGCGGTGTGATCACGCTTGATGGTTTTGGCCCTTTTGGTGATGGTGATCATACCATTCATGAGCGTGCAAACAAAAAAAGTTTTGACGAACGTATAGCACTCTCAAAAGAGTTGATAGCGTACTTTATAAAAAATTCTGGGTTCAAGGAGCAGTAGCAATGGCAGAAAAAATATGTGTGGATTGTGATCGTAAAGTTGGTATATGGATGTACCAAAACAGTGGCGGTTCTGAGATAGAACAGAAGATTATTTTGCAGCTTCTTGATCGCGGCATTAACTCAGTTACAGGCCTTGATCTCCGCTTTGCAGAGGGTTCAAAAGATGGGATCTTCTGTAAGGGGGTCAACATGACAGAGCTTGACGCTTTTTTCACGTACAATGCAGGCGAGCAGACCGTTGCACAGACCTATATGTACAGCACACTAAGCGAGTTTATTCCGACATTGAACAACTATAAGTCATTTGCACTTGCTGAAGACAAGTTCCAGTCTAATATGGTCTTGGCTAAAGCGGGTGTGAGAACATCAGACTTCTACCTCTGTCACAAAGAGGACATGAGTGGTGTCAGCAATCAGTTTGATACCTGGGGCAACAAGATGGTCTACAAGCCGATCGACGGTTGGGGCGGAAACGGTATGGCACTGATACAGAGCCAATTGATGTTTGACACCTTGATGCCATTTATCAACAAAAGTGACGCGCGTAATGTTTACGTAGAGCGTTTTATTAAAAATGATTACTCCGACTTTCGTGTGGATATCGTGGATGGTGAGTTTGTAGCATGTTACGGTCGTAAAGCGAACGGACGTGACTGGCGTACCAACATCACCTCAGGCGGCAGTGTCATCATGCGTGAGGCAAATGATGAGATCATCGCCTTGGCTAAGAAGGCAACAAAGGCTTTGGGTCTCGAGATCGGTGGCGTTGACATCTTGTATGATGAAGAGAGAGAAGAGTATGTTGTTTTAGAAGTAAACGGCATTCCCGCTTTTGCGACACCGGATCAAGAGAAGATGGGTCTTGACTTTAACGA
>JAUVKK010000064.1 GCA_030596305.1 Helicobacteraceae bacterium
AACAAGTACTCCTAGACTAACTTCTAATCGTTTTGAAGTGAGTAATCTTATAAGAGAAAAATTTTCTCTTATTAACCGAGAGCTGCTTCTCCAAGACTCCACATCGGCAAGAAAATACCAAGTGCAAGCAGGAGAACCATACCACCAATAACAAATAGCATGATCGGTTCAATGGCTTCTTGAAGACCATCGATAATAGCATCAAACTTCATCTTGTAGTACTCAGTGACCTTTTGAAGCATATCATCCAGTGCACCTGAGTTTTCTCCGGCTTTGATCATCTGTATGATCATGTTTTCAAACAGACCTGTCTCTTCAAGCCCTTCATGCAAGGTACTACCTTTTTCAACTGCTTGGCGAATGGTGGAAAGTTTGTCTTTCATCGGAAGGTTTTCTGTCATATTGATCGCTGTATCAAGTGCTTCAGCGATAGGAATACCAGAGCGAACCAGTTCAGAAAAGACAAGGGTGAAACGGCTTAGTGTTGAATTAAGAATAATTCCTTTTATAAGATAGGTACGCAAGAGCAGTTGATGTACCTTATATTTGAATTCTCTATTATTTTCAATCAGATATTTGATGACGATATAAAGTATGGCAATACCGGCTAAGATATATAGACCATAGTTCACTAAGGCTTTTGATAGAAACTGCAATATTACTGTAGGCAGTGGTAGACCTGCTTTAAACTTAGAGAAGATCATCTCAAATTTAGGCACAACAAAGGTAAGTAGGATACTGAATGCAACGGCCATAGCGATCATAACATTACGCGGATAAGCCATCGCTTTTTTAAACTTGATCATATTGGCACGAATCTCTTCGAGCATATTTGCAAGGTTGTATAGAGCTTCAGCCATGTTACCTGTTTTTTCCCCTAAGTCAACCATGGCAAGCGTAAGACCACCTAGTTGTGATCGGTAGTTATCCATTGCTTTGTATAGGCTTGATCCGGCATTGATGTCGTCACCACATGAAGTCAGGATCTCTTTTAAAGGTGGATCATCAGTTGCTTCAGCAAGATCTGAAAGCGCGTCATGCACAGATATACCGGCATTGGTCATAACCGCCAGTTGACGAATAGCAGCGATATGTGCATCCGGTTTGAGCTTTTTCTTTTTAGAATTTTTAAAGAGATTCGCTTTTATCTGAGCAAACTGCTCCTCCAAAGGTGCAGAGGTCTCTTCAAGCTTGACCATAATACCAGGGAATTTAACCTTGGCCATGTAGTGCGCTTCTTTTTTACTCTCTGCATAAAGTCTGTGCTCAGTTTTTTTACCGCGAGCAAGTACGGTTGCTGTAAAATGTTTCATCCCTTTACCACCCTTAAAATTTCTTCAATTGTTGAGACACCGCTAACTACTTTTTTCATTCCATTTGAAAACATTGGCTCAAAACCTTCTTTCATTGCTTGTTCTATCATATCATCTTTTGAAGCACTTTGAGCAATCATACTTGAAAGTTCTTCGGAAATTGGCAACACTTCAGAGATCATCTCTCGACCCATATAACCAACCCCATTACACTCACGACATCCTTCACCTTTGTAAAAGACTGTGTCTTCTGGAAGGTACTGTTTATATGGTTCAATGACTGATACTGGAAGCTCATCCTCAGTTTTACAATATGGACAGATCTTACGAATAAGACGCTGTGCCTGAATAGCGACTAATGCACCGCTGATCAAGTAGGGTTCTATCCCCATATCAACCATACGGGGAATAGAGCTGATGGCATCATTGGTGTGTAGCGTTGAAATAACCAAGTGACCTGTCAAGGCTGCTTTAATGGCAATTTCAAGTGTCTCCTGGTCACGGATCTCCCCGATCATGATCTTATCAGGATCCTGACGCAAGATAGAACGCAGTGCATCAGCAAAACTTAAACCAACACTGGCACGCACCTGGACCTGTTGAATTAGGTTCATTCTATACTCTACTGGATCCTCAACCGTGATGACCTTCTCTTCAACACTACGTAACTCATTTAGTGCACCGTAGAGAGTTGTCGTCTTACCACTACCTGTTGGTCCGGTAACAAGGATAATACCATAAGGTGTTTTAAGTGCGGTATGAAGTTTTTTATAACCTGCTTCATCCATACCGGCATCTTCAAGACGAATGAGTGCTTTCTCTTTATCAAGAACACGCATTACAATGGATTCACCGTACATAATCGGCAGGGTAGAGAAACGAAAATCATATTCACGACCGCCGACATCTGTTGAAAAACGGCCATCTTGCGGCTTTCTTCGTTCAGCGATGTCAAGATTTGCCAAGATCTTCAGACGAGAGGCAAGAGGAGGGTAGATGTCTTTATCAAAGATAAATACCTCAGAGAGTTTACCGTCAACACGTGCACGCACTGTACAGTTGTTCTCCGTTGGCTCGATGTGTACATCACTCGCACGGTTTTTGATACATGCTTTTAAGATGACATCAATGAGTTTTACAATAGATGAAGCTTGTGCCTGATCTTTATTCTGATCAGTACCTAGTGAGTTCAACTCATTTCGAATATTGACAACAAGCTCTTTGACACTGTCTTTTAGTTCGACTTTGAAGAGATAGGCCTGGATCTGTTTTTCTGTAGCTGCCGCGATATCAAGAGGTTTACGAGGATAAAGACGTTGAAGTGCTTCTTGTGCTTCAATATTCAACGGATCAGTAAAGGCAACTGTTACCGAAAGATCGTTTTCCTTGATAGGAATTGCCTGGAAACGTTTTAGCTGTGAAAGGGGGATCCTGTCAGTTAGTCTATAATCCATGTCAATGGAGTCAAGATCCAGGAATGATATCTCCAGCATCTCGGCAAGGTGCTGTACAACAGACTGATCATCTAAAAAATGATACTGTTTAATAATACCGATCTCATAATGACCAGAACGAATCTGCTCAACAACGAATCGTTTAACAAAGTTGACAGATACGGCACCTACCTTCGTAAGTGTTTCAAGTAAAGTGTCATCTTTTACACCGACACGGCTCAGACGCTCTATCTGCTCTTCAGAGATATGGCCTTGTGTTAATAGATCATAAGTTACTCTATCCATTTTTATTCCTACCAGTATATATGACGTTTAGTCATTATTTTATCATTATATTCTTCTATAATCATTTTTGGTGAAGAACCACTTTTTGTCACAAAAAGACGATAGCTTTTGTTGACATCATTTGGATCAGTATAGTTGTAGCGTCGTCTATCTTTAGAACCATTGTCATTAGAGTAAAGGTCAAACACGGTTGAAAGAACATATTCTGTCGTTGGCAACTTAATAGGTTTAAGGTCATATTGGTCAGCAAGCGCATGTATAAGAAGTTTTTTTTGCATTAGGATAACAGAGAAGTAGGCAGCATTCGCTCGTGATTCAGGGGTTCTTTTCAAAGAAGCTATAGGCATAGACAATTTGTCGAGTTGATCAGCATTAAGACAGGAAAAGGCATAAAGTGAGATAAACTCTTCATCATCTTTATATTGTTGTAGCAGGGCATCGCCGGATTGGCAAGCTTCTTCGTATTTTGCATCTTGAAAGAGTTTATAGGTCTCGACTTTTCCGTCAGCAAGCAGGAGTAGCGGAGATAAAAAGAGAAGTATTATTAATCTATTCATTTGAAGTTTCCTTTTTGAATTTCATTTAACAGTATTTTCGCCTTGATAGAACCGGACTTTTTAATATAAGGTTTCAATTTACTGAGGGCTTTATCCTGGTAACCCAGTTTCACTAAAGATTTAGTATAGAGAAGGACACCATCTTCAATATTTGGATTAAGTTTATATGTCGCTTTAGCATAGTTATAAGACTCTTTATAATCACCCTGTTCATAATACTTTTTAGCAATAAAAAGACTTAAAGCAGGATTCTGTGTTTTATTAAAGCGCTTTATTACACTCCTCAACTCATCTTTGGATGTAGTGCTGTGCCCAACTTGAACTAAAGCTTGCTCGGGTGCTTTATTACTATTTTCACTATGTACAACAGTTTGAACAGGCTTTTTGATCACAGTTTTCGTTTCTTTTTTCTTAACTGCTTTTTTTTGAGGAAGGGTAGCTGTTTTTGTTGTTCTAGCAACTTTTTTTGGCTTTGTAGCTGGCTTTTTTTGTTTTTTAGGCTTAGGAGGCTTAGGAGGCTTTATGACTTTCTTTTTTGCTGTAACTGGCGGTTTACTGACAGATGCAAGCAGTTGTGTATTTTTATAGTTGATCGCTTGGTCTTCAAGGTTGTAGATGAAGTCAAATGATGGAACCAATACATTTTGTTTGTATGCTTTTTGGACCTGAACTGCCTGCACAGGCTCGACACTCTTCGTCACTTTAACAACAGCTGGGACTTTCTTATGTGTTTGTTCTTTATTTAAAAGTGCCAAAACTGCTTCGGGTTTTATTATGTATAGATACGAAGAGGCACCGGCAATAATTAAGAGGACAAAGGATGTGATATAAAGTGGTAACACTTTTTTAGAGTGGTATTTAGCCCATTTATTTTCTAACTCTAAGACATCAAGCATCAATAAACCCAGTGTGAATAGCTGCCATCTCTATCAGTTTTGTAGGCATAGTTCTGTGTTTGATCTTAGCTGGATCATTTCCCTCATACCAACTGCATATTTCAAAAAGCCCATACATAAGTTTATTGGTATCACGATAGTTCCCATCTGTGAATTTGTGAATACGTTTAACACTTCTGTCACTGAACATATTGGCCAGATCAAAAAAGTTTGCACGCAGAAGCTTCTTATGGATGTAGAGTGTCAATTCCGATGCCGTAGCATTTTGCAGCTCTTGGCTCTCCCAAATACGTGTTTGGAAATGTTCTTTGGCGATTAGGTCCTCTTTTTCTGTTTTATGCAGTGCAAAAATAAATTTTACTTTTCTTGAATCTGAAATAAGACGGATCTTCTCCATTAATGATTCAGAGTAGAGTTGTGCTTCATCAAGAATGACAATTGGTGTGACCTCTATCTCATAGTGGTTTGCAATCTCAATAAATTGTGTAAAGTTGAGTGAGTCAGGTGTGTTGAAACGAAAAATCTCATAAGCCAAGACCTTAAAAAACTCGGTTTCATCTATAACAGGAGTTTGTATGTAAACAACTTTTTGTTTTGGTGAGAGTTCTTTATAGAGCTTGTTAAGCATCATGCTTTTTCCAGTTCCCGGCTTTCCGAAAACGAGGATCATTTTAAGAGGCTTCTGTATCGCCTCTTTGAGCGCATGGTAAATAGCCATACTGCGGTCAAGCTGGACATAGTCTTTTGAATCGACTATATCCTGAAAAACCTCTTTGGAATTGCGAAAGATCTTAGAGTTCTTCATCTGCCTCTTTGCTTTCAGGTGCAACTTCCGCATCTGTAGTAACATTATCATCTTCGCTAAATGTTGCTTTGAGACCTGCTTCTTCTTTTGTCATTGATGTGTAACCAAGGTCTGCGATCGTAAGTGTATTGCCTTCTGGTTTAATGATATGTGGTTCGATTACAATAATAATCTCTTCAACCTGGCGGATTTTCTCTTCATATTTAAAGAAGTAACCAAGTCCTGGGATGTCACCGAGAAGAGGTACTTTGTTCGTTTTGAAGTTTTCACGTGAACCGATAAGACCACCTAGAATAATACGGTTTCCATCTTTAACAGTAACAACTGATGACAGTTGACGACGGTCAAGGTCAGGCGGCATAGTACGGTTCTCCTGGGCAATAGTGTCACTCTGGATCTGAACACGGGTTTGACTCAAAGACGGATTGACCTTAATGGTGATCAGATCATTGTCACCGATCTCCGGTGTGATGTCTAAAAGAACACCGGCAAAGACAGAGTTGACAATGTCATTTTGTGTTGT
>JAUVKK010000176.1 GCA_030596305.1 Helicobacteraceae bacterium
TTTCAAAAAGAAGTTTCAAGGAGGACTCTCTATTAGGACGCAAGACTTTTTTCTATATGCCTTTGGTGGTTTGATCATGGGGTATGGAACCCGCCTCTCTAACGGCTGTAATGTAGGTGCACTCTATACCCCTATCGCCGAGTTCTCACTCTCAGGATGGTTCTACCTTGTAGTAGTTGTAAGCGGTGGTTTGCTTGGTAATTGGGTATTGCGCAGATACATCAATAAAAGCTGCAGTATTTAGTTAGTGGCGTAATATGGCGTCATAGTATGTCATTTTTCTTGTCTGTTAGCATCGATAAGATAGAATCTTTTATAATCCTGCACTAATGGACAGCTATGACCAAGATCATTAAATATTTTATCAATAACACCTCTTTAAACCATATGCTTTTGGTCGTTTTGCTGATGGCGGGAGTGCTCTCTTACATCAAGATCCCTAAAGAGATCTTTCCTGATGTGACACTCAACAAGATCATTGTTGCCGGTGTCTATGCGGGAGCAAGTGCAAATACCTTAGACAAGATGGTAGTACGTGATATTGAAGATGATGTCGGCTCTGTAAGCGGTGTCAACAAGATCGAGAGTATGATCCGTCCGGGACGATTTTCTATTATTTTAACCCTTGATGACAATGCGGACAGTTATGTCGTTTTGAACAAGGTCAAAGACAAACTTGCCAACGTCGGTCAGAACATTCCGCCTGACATGAATGAACCGGTGGCAACGGTCATCGATAGAAACAGAGACCTTATAAAGCTTTCTGTTGCTTCTAAAAATGCCGAGTTTGAGACACTCTTAGAGCAGGCAAAACGTGTCAAAAGCAAGATCGCGCAGATATCTGATATTTCGGAAGTGGTCATCTATGGTGACTCAGACCAGAAGTTAGAGATCAAGATCGATGACCATGCGTTGAAAGCATATAGTTTGAGTGCCAATGACGTCTTGGGGGCTATTCAGAACCTGTCATATATCTTTCCTATCGGTGACATTGATGATGTAGACAATTTTATCTATGTCTCTACAGCTAATGGAAAAGCAAACATTCAAGAGTGGGAGAACTCTCTACTGGATATTGGCGGGAAACAGCTCTACCTTAAAGATATCGCCAGCATCAGGTTTTACCATCCGCAAGATGTTACGCTCTCTACATTCAATGGCGAATACAACTTAGTGATGAAGATCTCTAAAGATACAGCTGGTAACTCTATTGCACTCTCTAAACAGTTGCGTGAGTATGTTGCTGAGACGATCCAGCCGCAGTACCCGGACTTGACCTTTAACTTCTTTCAGGACTCTTCGGAGCCGATCGATGAACGTCTCAGTATTATTATTGCCAATCTGACGTTTGGATTGATCCTTATCTTTTTTACGATGTACTTTTTGATCAACCGCAATACCGCTATTGTTGTGACACTGGGGGTGCCTTTTGCTTTTATTATCGGCTTGATGTTTATCTATGCCGGAGGCTATTCTCTGAACATGATCTCGCTGATCGGGGCACTTTTGGTGGTAGGTATCGCCGTCGATGACGCAGTGGTGGTCTCTGAGAATATTCAACGTCATATTGATGAGGGGATGGAGCCGGACGAAGCGGCTATCGTCGGTGTCAAAGAGGTTATATTGCCGATCACCCTGGCGACATTGACAACCGTTGCTGCATTTCTGCCGATGTTTATGCTCAGTGGCGAGATGGGGAAGTTTATTACGCTCATTCCTATTGTCGTCATTCTGGTCCTGTTCGGCTCACTGATAGAGAGTTTTTTCTTTCTGCCGTTGCATGCCAAAACACTGTTGAAAAAGGGGAATAAGTCACTTGACTGGTCACCGTTGACAAGACGTTATGAAGTGGTGTTGCATAAGTTGATCCACCATAAAAAGCTTACTTTGTTACTCTTTTTTATTATCGTACCGATTATGACGGTAGGTACACTAAAAACAATGCACTTCCAGCTCTTTCCGCCGTTTGACGGACGGACGATGAACATCACCGGCAAGATGAACATCAACACGAACCTGGAGACGACCTATAAGATCGCCAACAGTATCGAAAAGGAGATCTTGGCGAAAAAAGAGGAACTCTCTATTAAAAGTGTTTCGATGCTCAGCGGAAAACGCCGCAGTCTCTCCAACTCCTGGGATACAGGGACAAACCTCTTTTATATCTCTTTAGAACTTGAACAGCAGGTACCGCAGAACTGGGTTAACCACTATATTAATCCCATCTTGGACCTCTCATTTGAGTTTAATCCACCGGAGAAAATAAGAGAGATCTCATCCGCCGAAGTCGCTAAACGTGTTCGTGCGCTTATCAAACCGTTGCAAGAGAAGTATGGCATTGACGAGTTGGCTGTTATGGAGCAAAAAGCGGGTATTGTCAAGACAGAAATTGAACTTAACCTCATAGGCAGTGATGCCGTAAAGATGCAAAAAGCGATCGCACTGCTCGAAGAGAGACTTAAGGCTATTGACGGGGTCAAAGATGTTATCAACAACATCCGTCTTGGAAAAATGGAGTATAAGATCAAGCTCAATGCTTATGGCGAGCAGTTGGGTCTGTCCGAAGGTGCTGTTGCTCAAGTACTCAGCGGTTATTTCCTCGGAAGCCGAAAAGCACAGACTTTTGGTAGTGACGGTGTTGTGGACATTACAACAGAATATCAGCAAAAAGACTCTATTGCAACACTCAAGGAGTTTGAGATACCGCTTCGTGACGGACGTTTTGTCAAACTGGAAGAGGTGGCAGAGTTTATCAAGGTTCAGGACTTTGAGATCATTGAAAAAGAGAATGGTGATGTTGTCAAAACCGTTAGTGCTAATGTCAATAAAAAGATCACTACTGCTTCTGAAGTCCTTGACATCATCGATCCAACCATAAAAGAGATCCAAGATCAGGGTATTCGCGTTCAGATCCTAGGCGAAAAAGAGAAAAATCAACAGCTTAAAAATGACATGTTGACAGCTTCGGTCTTCGCACTCTTTATTATGTTGATCCTGCTGCTGCTTATCTTCCCTAAGATCAAGTACGCCTTGATGATCCTCTCGGTCATACCGTTCTCTATTTTTGGTGCACTGGTGGGACATAAGATCATGGGAATGCACATGACTATGCCGTCTGTCATTGGGCTTTTGGGTCTTGCGGGAGTTGTTATAAATGATGGTATTATTATGCTCGATTTTTTACATGGCACACGCGATGTAAAAGAGTTTTACTATAAGGCGAAA
>JAUVKK010000234.1 GCA_030596305.1 Helicobacteraceae bacterium
AATAAGAGTCGAAAGCTTAGTTAAATGCTTTTTCATCATTCTCTCCTTGTTTTTAATCGGGTATTTGAAGGGCCCGAAACAGACCTTACAATACTCAATTACTACAGAATAATAGAATATAGAGAAGCAAAATAATTTGACCCGAGTCAAATTAGAGGATTAATTGGCTTTTGTGATATTTTTGTGATGGATAAACGCATCTAAGTCAGTTTTTAAGGCCTTGAGTTTTTGTGCAGCGTTGCTTAACTCTTCAAGTGACTGGATAAGGGCATCCTCTTTTTTCGTCAACTCTTTATCGATCGCATCACCCTCTTGCATCTCACACATTAACTCTAAAAGATCTTCGATCTTTGCTTCGATAGCATCTAGAGATTGTGAAGAGTGTTCTACCGAACTGCCGGCATGATCAACAGCGTCATTGATCTGACCTAACAGTTGGTTGAAATTGCCTGAGGCTTGTTTGATGTCATCACTGTTGCCGTTGACTTCGAAAGGTTCTACTGCTGTCACACTGGAGTCTGTAATGATCTTCGAAGAGGTGTGTAAGAACTTCTGTACAAAAGCGATAATCGTCTGCAGTTGGGTAAAGAGATAGACAAGCAGCAACACTAAAACGACAAAGAGCGTATACTGTATGTTTTTATAGACCTCCAGTGTCTCATCCAGATCTGCCTGATGCAGATCTATAATGTTGTTAAACTCAACCACCAGTTTCAGATTTGTCTTGTAGATATCGTTTACGATCTCCTCTAAGATAATATTTGAGTAGGCTGTCGTTGTCTTACTCTTATCTCTAAACTCCTGTACCGAGAGATAAAACGCATTCCACAAAACGACGATCTCTCTGCTTTTAGCTTTTATCTCCGGTGAGTCCACCTCATCCAAGATCATATTTTTACGCTTCATCCTCTTTATAAATTGTTTTATAGAGTCATCCAGTTGCACCGTTGACGCATCCCTGTTTTTGTTGATATAAAAAATATTTTTCGAGATCTCCTGCGTAAATGCCTTCTGCTCATTGACAACATCCAACAGCTCACTGTTTGTCCTATTTTGCTGACTGATATGATTAAACAGCACTGCCAATACTATGGAGATAATAAAAATCAGACCACCAACTATTTTAATCTTTGTCATTTCACAACTCCTTATAGATTGATTCTAAGGCTACTGTATCTCGAACAGTGACCATGCCGTGATCAATATCGATGATCTTGTTGCGTTTAAGACGGTTCAAAACCCGTGAGAGTGTTGCCGGTTGAATATGAAGTATCAGTGAGATGTCATGACGTTTGAGCTTGTTAAACATCTCCAGGTCCGTATATAACATCATAGAGACTTTGGCGACTGAGTCGAAGATGAACTCTCTATTGACAAGGGACTGCAGCTTTTCTGAGCGTGACAAGATCTCAGTCACAAAAGGCATACACATTATATGGGTGTCTAAAAAACTCTCTTTAAAACGTCTGTAATCGATACATAAGAGCTGTGAATCTTCGATCAGCTCTATGTTGGAAAAAGAGTATAAAATCTCACTGTCTATATTTGAGATCTCGGAGATAAGAGAATTTTTATGAATGTAGTACAAAAAGATCTCATTGTCATGTTTATCGATCTTATAAGCTTTAGCCAGGCCCTCTGTCAAAAAGAGAAGTTTGTTACTCTCTTTTTTCTCATAGTGTAGAATATACCCTTCACTGTAGTTTTGCAGAGTAGACATAGAGGCTAGCATCTCTACCTCTTCATCATTCAAAATGCTAAAAAATTTTAGAGATCTTATAATTTCTTTTATAGACAAGCAAAAACCTAATGCGTTAAAGTAACCTTTATAATAGTAGTATTTTTATAAAGAAGTGTTGATGGATATCAAAAAGTGTTATTAATACAAAAAGAAAAGTTGATAATTGGCGGAGATGTCAGGGATCGAGCCCGAGTCTAAAAATAGATAGAAAATGGCAACTAAGGTGTCCCTTTCGTTTGTTCGTCAACGACAATCTGACGCCGCAGCATCCCTGAAAAAATAAAATACAGAATGCTCACATTAAGAATAAACAGTACTAAGTTCATTGTTTGATCGGCACTATCGACTATCAGCAGACCGGTCACTGAGTACGTCAGTTGCAAGATGGTCAGAAAGATAACTGTTTTCTTGGCATCATGATTGAAAAAGTTCAACAGTACATGATGTATGTGGGTCTTGTCTGCGGTAAACATAGACTTGCCTTGTCTCATGCGACGGAACATGACGATGATCGTATCTAACAAGGGAACCGCAATGATAAAAAGCACCGATACCGGTTGAATATAACTTGCAGACTTAATTACAAGCAGACCGATAACAAAGCCAAGGACAAGTGAACCGCTGTCGCCCATAAAGATACTGGCAGGATTCCAGTTGTAGACCATAAATGCCAAGAGAGCTGCTATAAATGAACCAGAGAGTATCATCATAAAGTCATCTCCATTCTCATAACCAATCATAAAAAG
>JAUVKK010000083.1 GCA_030596305.1 Helicobacteraceae bacterium
AAGAGCCATTGTACAAAAAGCACTTCTAGCAGCTAAAGGGCGTGAAGCAGCGAAAAAAGCACGTGATCTTACACGTCGTAAAGACTCTATGAGTGTCGGTACCCTACCGGGTAAACTGGCAGACTGTCAGAGTAAAGATGCGACGATCTCTGAGATCTACCTGGTGGAGGGCGACTCTGCAGGCGGTTCAGCCAAGCAGGGTCGTGACCGTGTATTCCAGGCGATTTTGCCGCTTAAAGGTAAAATCCTTAATGTTGAAAAAGCACGTCTTGACAAGATCTTAAAATCAGAAGAGATCACCAACATGATCACAGCACTTGGCTGTGGTATTGGTGAAGAGTTTAATGAAGAGAAGATCCGTTATCACAAAGTCATCATCATGACCGATGCCGACGTCGATGGTTCTCACATTCAGACACTTCTCTTGACATTCTTCTTCCGCTACCTGCCGAAGATCGTTGAGAACGGTTACCTTTACCTGGCTCAGCCACCGCTTTACCGTTATAAAAAAGGTAAAAAAGAGATCTACTTCAAAGATGATCTTGAGATGAATACTTTCTTGATCGACAACGGTATTGAGTCACTTGAGGTTGAAGGCGTTGGTCATAATGACCTGGTCTCTTACTTCAAGATGGTAGACCATTACCAGGGTTCATTGAACGCGCTTGAGCGTCGTTATGCGCTTGTTTCACTGATCCGTCACTTTATTGAAAATCCGGATATTATCGGTTTCAGCGGTGACAAACTGATGACTGAGATCGAACAGTTCCTTAATGAGCGTGGTAATAATATTCTTTCTAAGATCGTTTCTGATGAAGAGATCCATCTCTTTGTACAGACAGAGGGCGGTATGGAAGAGTTGAAAGTCAATGATGACCTCTTCTCCGCACCGCACTTTACTGAAGCGATGTATGTCTATGAGAAGATCAAAGAGTGGGATATTGCCTTAGAGGGTGACATTATTCAGATACTTGAAGATGTCAAAGATTTTGCAAAAAAAGGTTCTTATATCCAGCGTTACAAAGGTCTTGGTGAGATGAATCCTGAGCAGCTTTGGGAGACAACCATGACACCTGAAAACCGTGTTCTTCTACGTGTTAATATCGAAGATGCTGAAGCAGCAAGCGACGCCTTTGTACTCTTTATGGGTGACGAGGTAGAGCCGCGTCGTAACTACATCGAAACACACGCTAAAGATGTAAAACACCTGGACGTTTAGGTCTTTTAGATGCTTCTGCCAGAAGAGAAAGAACGAGCCCAGCGTTTTAAATTGGCCCTTCGTATGGGTCTGCCTATTTTTCTTCTTTTTGTCATTATATTGATCAGTTTTTTCTCTTTTGGTGACGGGACAGTACCTGTTTTCTTTTTAGTGATCGCCATCTCTGCTTTTGCTGTGATGATTTACTATATTTTTTATCTGCTTTACCAAGGTCAGGAAGAGCGTATTACTGACCCGATCACACACACTTTTTCTCGTGAATATCTTATAAACTATTTCAAAAAACAGATCGAGAAAGGTCCTTATACCATTCTTCTGGTCTCAGTCCGTAACCTAACCGATATTAACAGCAGGTATGGGGTAAAAAAGGGTGACAAGGTCCTTTATGAAGTCGGTCACTGGGTAGGTACCTTTTTAAAAGAGAAAGAGATCCAGCGTTTTCCGATCGGGCACTACAAAGGTTCTGACTTTCTAATTGGTCTGCCGGGGACCAGAGAGAAATATCAAAATATGATGGATCTGATGTGTCTAAAATTTCAGAACAGGACAATAGAAGAGATCGAGATCTCTTTGCTGTCAGCGATAGTGGATACAAGTTACTCACGTGATATTGATCAGTTAACGACCCGTCTGTTTGAAATCTCGGATGAAAAACTAGCTTATAAGCCCACTTTGGATGAGGATGAGATCGATCCGACGGAGTTAGAGGCTTCAGTCATCCGTGCCGTTAAAAAACACTCATTTTCTTTGATGTTTCAGATCGTTGATGAAAAAGAGACAGCCAGTATGCTTGAGGCGAGTGTAAAACTGATCAACGGTGAGGGCAAGATCATTCATCAGAATAAATTTATGCCGGTGATCGATCGTCTGGGTCTGACACGTACTTATGACGAGATGATCTTGGAAAAAGTAGTCAAACTTTCAGAAAATGTGCCACACAACCTTATATTGGCATTTTCACTCTCTCCTTCATCTGTTCGCAACAACAGCTTTTTAGAGAGAGCATTGACCTTGCTGAGCAATAATGAGTCAGCGCGCGGACGGATCATGTTTATATTGAGCGAAAATGACTATTACGACCATCCAAAACGTTATAACGAACTGTTACAGGCGTACAGAAGACTTGGTATATTCATTGCGATTGATAATTTTGGTGCTTTTAAAAGCAGCATGACCTTTTTAAAAGATCTTAAAATCGATGTGCTTCGCTTTGACAACACCTACGGCAAACATATTGCAACAAAAGAGTATCAAGACATTGTCAAAGGATTGAATGTTGTTGCTCAGGGCTTGGGCCTGCGTACCTGGATCCGTATGGTCGAAGACAGATCACAAGAGAAGATCGTGACATCACTCGGTATTGATTTCGTTCAAGGCAACTATCTGGGTAAAATTGCGTCACTAGAAGAGCTAGAAAAAATAAAATAACTATAAGAGTATTGCTGAGGCTGATAAAGGTTTAAGAGATATATTTTAGAAGGTTTAGAAAATGAAATATGGCGAAGAGATTGTAAATGCGTTTGATGTTGAAAAAGATCTTGAGATCTGGCCTAACCAACACAAAAGAGACTATCTTATCAAGATGACACTCCCGGAGTTCTCGTGCCTCTGCCCACGCAGCGGCTATCCTGACTACGCAACCATCTATCTGGAATACACACCGGATGAATACGTTGTCGAGCTAAAAGCGATGAAACTCTATATCAACTCGTTTCGTGATAAACATGTCTCGCATGAAAACAGTGCTAATGAGATCTATGACGTTTTAGAGAGTAAACTCAAGCCAAAATATATGAAGATCGTTGCTGATTATAACCCGCGTGGGAATGTACATACTGTTATTGAAATTGACAGTTCAAAGATGGCTCAAGCGTAGTTTTACCTACAGTAAAGCTCGATATGTTCGAGCTCAACTGCGTCCTAATGTTTTTACACTTTACCTTATGTTTATCTTTCCATATAACTAACTCAATTCCAAAACAACTAATGTTATAATTCCGCCATATTTGTAGCTATTACTCCATCTCGCTCTCTTGACTTTTAGATAATTGATAAATGGAGTAATAATATGTTACACAAGGAATTGAGACAATGGACATCCACACAGTTAAAAAGATGGAAAAAAAAGCAGTTGAGAGTTCCCAAACTGATTTTTTACGTTTAGGTATCGCGTTTGCATTTTTGTCTATGGTGCTGTGGTACGCGTTCAGTATTGATACCGGTGCTGCCAATCATGGATTTTTAGCAGTTGCGGCACTATTTGGTGCCTACATGGCGCTAAACATCGGTGCCAATGATGTTGCTAACAATGTCGGTCCAGCGGTCGGTTCTAAAGCACTAACGATGGGTGGTGCGATTATTATTGCTGCTATCTTTGAAGCAAGTGGAGCGATCATTGCCGGTGGTGATGTTGTCAGTACCATTAAAAAAGGGATCATCGATCCTGCTCAGTTTGTAAACACTACAGAGTTTATCTGGGCCATGACAGCGGCACTGCTTGCCGGTGGTCTTTGGCTAAATATTGCGACTAAAGTGGGCGCTCCGGTCTCGACAACTCACTCTATAGTCGGTGGTGTTATGGGTGGTGGTATCGCTGCTGCCGGTTTCAGCATCGTCTCTTGGGGGACCATGGGCAAGATTGCTGCATCATGGGTCATCTCTCCGGTTCTTGGTGCGGTTATTGCGGCTGGTTTTCTTTATACTATTAAAAAGAGTATTATCTACAAAGAAGATAGACTTACAGCGATGCGCAAGATGGTGCCGATCTATGTTGCTATCATGGCCTTTGCCTTTGCTACATATTTGACACTCAAAGGTCTTAAAAAGATCTGGCCAAGTATTATTGATACAGCAAATGCCATCTTGCCATTTGCTATTGAAGCGACAAAAAAGCCAACGTTGACACACGGTTTAACAATCGGTCTAATCGCAGCTATTATTACCTATCTTATAGTTAAACCACGTGTAGCTAAAGCAGCGGCAAAAATGGACAACAGTGTAAAAGATGCAAATTCACTTTTTACTATCCCATTGATCTTTGCTGCTGCACTGCTCAGTTTTGCTCACGGTGCAAATGATGTGGCAAACGCAATCGGGCCGTTAGCAGCCGTAGCAGATGCTGTACAGAGTGCGGGTATCTCATCTAAAGCGTCTATCCCGCTATGGGTTATGCTGGTTGGTGCGATCGGTATCTCTTTAGGTCTTGCCCTTTATGGTCCTAAGCTTATTAAAACAGTGGGTAGTGAGATCACTGAGTTAAATCAGATCCGTGCTTACTCTATTGCGATGGCAGCATCTATTACAGTTATTATTGCTTCTCAACTGGGTCTACCGGTCAGCTCGACACACATTGCTATTGGTGGTATTTTTGGTGTTGGTTTTTTACGTGAGTTCCTCTCGACTACAACAGAACAAGAGCGTATAGAAGCGGAAGAACAGCAGTTAGAAGAGGATAAAAAGCAGAAAAAGACATTTAAGTCTGAGATGAAAGAGCTTAAAGCTAACGAGGTAAAAACTGAGGCGGAAAGTGTGCGTATTGCTGAACTTAAAACATTGATCGAAGAGGAAGAGATAAAGATCAATGCTGAGAAAAAGCACCTTAAACGTGCCAAGAAAGCAAAATATGTCAAGCGTAGTGCGATTATGAAGATTGTTGCGGCATGGATCATTACTGTACCTGCAGCTGCAATATTGTCAGCTTCAATCTTTTATATTATTCAGGGGATTATGTCGTAAGGACTCTCCTGTTCAAACAGTATAATCTTAGACAAATACTTTAGAGTGGATACTTTTTGAGCTCTTTTTCATAGCGATGTACTTTCGCGATCAACTTCATATAAATCTTTTTCGTCTTTTTTCCAATGGTGTGACTTCTCATTTATGATCCTTTTATGTAATAGAACCCTCTGTAAAGTCCTCTGAGAATATCTGATCTGTTCAGAAGGTTCTAATAATATATGGATTGAATAACGACTTCATTACACACCGGTAAGTCTCTGTAACCGTTCTGTTACATAGGCTCGTTACAATCGCGCCAATAAAAC
>JAUVKK010000148.1 GCA_030596305.1 Helicobacteraceae bacterium
TGACTTGGCTTTCCAGTGATTGACAAAGATATAGAGCTTTTCATTGCCCAGCTGTACCTTTGCTTCGAGGATGTTACGATACTTGTATGAGGCGGTGACACGCAAGTCTTGTGTACGCAGTGGATGTTTAGAAAGCAGTGCTACCTTAACGGTAGTGTCTTTGGCTGAAGCTATAGCATAGTAAGGCAGATAGAGACCGTCTCTTTGGATCTGTGCTCTAAGATCCTTGAGTGCCTGCAGTGATTCGACCTCTTGCAGCGCAATGATGTCAGGGCTCATGTCAACTATGACCTTAGAGATGTTTTTGAGTTTTGTACGGTAGGTGTCGCTGTTCCATCGCCATGAAGTGTTGGGGACATACTGTTCGTACTCATGGCCGCTGTATTTGAGGTCGAAGAGGTTTTCGACATTGTAGGTTGCTATTTTCACTTCGGCTCCTGAAAGGACTATGGCAAAGAAAAGAAAGAGAGGGAGAAGCCGTTTCACCCAATCCCATTTAGACGTAAGAGGCTTTGTGTCTGAGGTTCACGTCCAAGCAGCTTTTTAAAAAGTACCTGCATACTCTCTGAACCGCCTTTAGCCAAGATGATGTTGAGATAGTCATGGCCCAGTTTGGTATCAAAGATGCCCTGGTCAACGATGGCAAAGAAGGCGTCAGCACTCAAGACTTCGGCCCACTTGTAAGAGTAGTAACCCGCTGCATAACCGCCGGCAAAGATGTGTGCAAAACCATTTTGAAACTTGTTGTAGCTAGGCGGTTTGATCAGTGATGTCTTTTCCCGTGTATGGTCAAGCAGGTTCTGAACCTCATCACCCTGGTAGAGACTCAGGTGCAGTTTAAAGTCAAAAAGAGAGAACTCCAGTTGGCGTAACATGCCCATCGCAGACTGGAAGTTTTTCGCACGGACCAGTTTCTCTATCATCACCTCACTAAGTATCTCATTGCTCTCATGATGTTTGGCAAAAAGTCTAAGGACTTCCGGCTCATACGCAAAGTTCTCTAGAAACTGTGATGGAAACTCAACCGCGTCCCACTCAACACCGTTTACCCCGCTGACACCATTCTCATCAACAGTAGAGAGCATATGGTGGAGGGCGTGTCCCATCTCATGGAAGAGAGTGACAACATCGTCGTGGCGGAGCAGAGAAGGGTTCTCCTCTGTCGACGCAGGAAAGTTACAGACGATAAAAGCAGAGGCAAGCTGTTCATGGTCGTTTTCATCTCTACAGTGGCTCTGCCAGTTGTGCATCCAGGCTCCGCCACGTTTACTTTCTCTCGCCTCGAGATCAAGGTAGATACGTGCACGAAGCTTTTCATCGACATATAGATCATATGAGCTGGCTTTCTCGTCCCAGAGTTTCTCGCCTGTCTCTCTGAAGCTCACACCAAAGAGTCGGTGTAAAAAGACGAACATCCCTTCCACAACAGAGTTCTGCTCAAAGTAGGGACGATATGCCTCTTCATCGATGTCATACTTCTCTTTTTTGAGGATCTCACTATAGTAGCCGGTGTCAAAACTTTCAAGCTCGGTGTCACTCATCTTTTTAAGGACTTCCAACTCATTTTGGCCTTGTTCATGTGCATTGGTCGCAAGCTCTTCCAGGAAGTCGATGACACTCTGTGTTTTTGGCGCCATCTTGGTGGCGATAGAGTACTCAGCATAGCTTTTAAAACCAAGGATCTGTGCCATCTCCATCTTAAGAGCAAGAAGCTCATCGATGATCGCGGCATTTTGGGGAGCACGTGAGGTGTAGGCACGGTAGAGCTCTTCACGATGCTCTTTGCTAGGACCATAGGTCATGTAGGCAATGTACGAAGGCATCTGCAGCGTAAAACGGTAAACCGTCTTGTCATCTTTTTCGGTTTTAGCCGCTTCGATGTCACTCTGTGGCAGACCTTTTACATCGTCTGCATCGTCGATAAACAGTTCATAGGCGTTTGTAGCATCAAGCAGGTTCTGCGAAAAGTCATTGGTCAGTTCGCTCTTTTTAAGATTGATCGCTTTTAGACGCTCTTTTGGCCCAAGGTCCAAATGGGCGCCAGAGAGTTCAAACCCCTGAATGTTAAGATCAATAACACGTTGCTGTTCCTGGTTTAAAGAAGCATACTCACGTTCTTTGATGATCTTAAACGCTTCATAGATCGCAAGGTTCTGTCCGATCTCTGTCGAGTACTCAGTCAGCGGTGGTAAAGCATCTGCATAGACTTTTTGGGTGCTCTCTGAGTTGTTGACAGAGTTAAGATGAGATAGTGGGGTGAAAAACTGGTCAAGTCTTTCGTCCATCATTTCAAACGGTTTGACAAAGTTCTGGTAGTTCTTCTCTTTGATGTCAAGTAGTTGTATAAGTGTTTTACGGTCATTGTCGAGCTTAGTTGTTAGCTCACTGTTAAAGGTCTCGAGGTTGATCTCAAAAGGGATAAATGGTTGTTTGCTCATAATGGTCCTAGCTATATGTATGTAGGTTTAATGGTAGTGTATTAAAGTTAATCTGCTTATAATAAGTGCAAAATTGAGGATCTGAATAGTGAAGAAAATATTAGTGATACTTCTTGCAACTGCTGCCATGCTAAACGCTGTGTGTCTTGTGGAAAAAACGACACCGATCGATGTTGCTTGGACTGGCTATAAAACACCTAAGAAAATCGGTGTAGAGGGCGGTTTTTTAGCTGTTGTCTATAAAGGCAAGGAGAAGGCAGTAAATGTCCCCTCACTGCTTCTGAAAAGTCAGGTGATGATAGAAGCCAACAATGTTGACTCCAAAAACTCTTTTCGTGATGCCAAGTTGGTACAGTTCTTTTTTAACATGATGCAAGGGGCGGTCATTGTAGCTGATGTCATGTCGATTACAGGTGATGATGAAAGTGGTACATTAGTGGTGAATATAGGCATGAACAACAAGGCCATTGATGTTCCTATGACCTATACTGTGAAGGATGGAAAGCTGCAAGCCAAAGGGAAGTTGGACCTTTTAGACTTTAATGCACAAGAGCCACTAAAGATGTTGACCTTAAACTGCTACGCACTTCATGAAGGCAAGACCTGGAGTGATGTTGATGTCAGGTTCTCTTTTGATATTAACAAAAGTTGTGACGAACAGTAGCATGAAAACAGCTGCTCCTATAGACATTATGGACCTCTGTTATGAAGTACTCGGTGATAAAGTCAAGAAGTTTGATCTGCCTTCTCCAAGTTTTGAGATCATGCAGTGTGTGGTCACAGCGTTTGATGAACAAGCCAAATCTATTGTTGTGAAGATCCCTGTGCTAAAGTCTTGGTTAAACCCCTACGGAACCATGCAAGGCGGTATGATCTCTGCAGCTATTGACAATGCAGTAGGTCCACTCAGCCTGCTAACGGCACCTGCAAATGTAATGCGTTATATGGAGTCTAAACTCATAAAGCCGATCACAATGGATCTTGAATATATCTATGTGAATGCTCTACTAAGCGAGCAGAAAAAAAAGAGACTTATTTTTGAAGTCACTGTCAAAGACAGGTCTGGTGAAGTCTATACCAAGGCCACCGTTACTAATTGGATAGTTTAAAACTACTCTTCATCTGCTAACAGAGTTGTCATCATCTCTTTTTTGTCTGTCGTGATCTTTACACCATCGTGATAGAGCAGCGTAATGTCAAACATAGTAATATCTTCTATCGATTTTACTGCTACATTATCGGGGCTGATGGTATTGATGCCTACAAGTTCTTCTGTCTCCCAATCGATCATGATAGAGCTGACATATACAAGT
>JAUVKK010000164.1 GCA_030596305.1 Helicobacteraceae bacterium
CCATACTCAGAGAAGAGCTCCATACTGGCTTTTAAGATGAGTTGTTTAGTGTTTTTACCACTACCGCTTTCTTGCATAATATCCTCAGGTGAACAGTTGTTAATATGTCGTATAACTATATATGAACAGTTGTTAACTTGACCTTAATGTTAGGTGAACAGTTGTTCACCTAAGCCCTATTTTCAAGTATGCTATATGAACAACTGTTCACCTTGCCAAATCCCTATTTACAGGGGTTTAGCGTAGATAATAATGAGAAAATATTGTGCTGATCTGCTGGAAAAAAGAGGGCTGAATACGAGGTGAACAAAATGAAATTTGAAGCTATGTTAAAATAACAAGTGTTCATATTTTCAAGGAGATCTATATGCGTCTGTTCATACCATTTTTAACGACTGTGAGCGTCTTTTTAAGTTTTGGGTGTGCTAATTCATCTATAAAGATGCCAGAGAGCAATCTACTGATTCTTTCGAATGATAAGACTACGATTGAAGTAGAAACACCAATTATAGAAACGGTGCGTATAAACATGAGTTCTGTCTATATTGACCAAAACATCATTGCCGTGAATGAGAACCGTTGTATTGTTTACGAAGATATTAGAACTGCAGGTGCTTACAGGTTCAACTATGCTTATAAGCGTTCTATCGATCTTATCTTTAATGCTTACAGTGTAGAAGAGGGTAAAAGCTACGGAAACCTTACGCTTTATCGTGTGACACTTAGAGATGAAAACAGGTCGATGGTTAATCTCTTAGCATTAACTGCATCGAAGAAGTCCTTGAAACTGGTATATGGATTTGATGATGAAGCAGTAGCTGCTATAGAAAATAGCCTGGATCAAAACAATACGGTGATCAAGTATACACTCTCAACGACTACAGAGCGACGAGATCATTGTATTAAGAGCAACTGGCAGCCTAAGCTGCTAATAATGGATAACTTAGTGGGTACAGAGGGTGGTAGGAGAAGGGGTGGAGGATTTTAGTCTACTCTCTTTTTATCTGTTTTGTCTCTCTCGCTTACTCTTTTCTATTTTCTCTGTTTGTTTAGTGAGGCTACTTTTTGTAATAGGCTTTGGATGTTTTATTGCACCGGTATAAAAAGGTGTACACTCTGTAACGGTAGTAGAGACTTTTTTAGGAGCATCAGTAACACGGGTCAATGCTTTATCCGTTTTTTCTCCAACGACTGGAACGTAACTCGCGGCGCCACCGACTACTGAACCTGTCCCCTTGATAACATCTGCGCCAAGGTCTAAAACACTACCTAGATTACCTATCAGAGACATAGTCGCACCACCGACCACTTGAAATCCGGCAGCGGCCAACTTAACCTGAGGCTCACTCAAGTTACCATCGACTTTTTGAATGAAGTAGGCACAGTTGGTTGGAAAAAGAAGACCAATATAAAACTCGTCGAATGTTTGAGAAGTAAGGTTGATGTCGCCTTGAATAGCAATGAGGTTCTCTTCGGTCGCAATAGCACAATCACTGCAGTGCACCATAGCGTTATTGATGTCAGTTAAAAAACGCATCTCTCCAAAGTGTGTGCTGTTGAGATCTTCTTTCGTCAGATTGGAAGGGATGTCTTTAACCGAGCGAACAATAGGCAACTCTGAAAAGCTTCCCTGAAACAGGTTCAGATCTTGAGAGTCTCTTAGTGTGACCAAGGTCTCATCGAGTTCAATGCCTTCTAAAACCATATTGCTGATGTTGATGTCACTGCTTCCTCTTATTGTAGACAGGTTTCCGTCAAGCAGGGAAGGAGAGTTAATATTGATGATGGAGTCGAGAGTCCCATTGACTATCGGTACTTTTTGGCCACTGAAGGCGATAAGTTTGACAACGGAGACATCTTTGGCAGTTAAGTGAAGGTCAGTATTGGTGAGATAGGCGTTAAACTCACCTCCGAGTGACTCACTTTGCATCGTGGCGTAAAGCTCAGGTTTGGTCCAGACCTTTCCATATATAGAGGCTTTTGTGTGGTAGGGTGCATTGGCATAGGGTTTGAGACGCAGTTGGTACTCTGTGATCAGGTTCTGATCTTTGAATCGATAGCGCAGGTTTTCAAGCATGATGGTCTCGTGTGCTGTTGTGACGTCAGCTTTGGGCAGGTATAGATACTCTTCTTTATACTCACCGTAAGCAGATATATTGGTGTCTTTTAACCAGAGGTCTGTTTTAAGATCACTTTTGAGATGAAAATCACCCGTTTTGAGATTGTAATTGCTTTTATGCAGCTTGAGTTGAAGTAACTTGTTTTCTATATCAGCATCAAAATGGATCAAGCCTTTATCGTTATATGCTTGTATGGACGCATTTGTCTCAAGGTAGGTCGTTGCATTGGAATCTAACTTTTTATGCCACTCCTTAGGCAGCTGAAAGTTTAACAGATTGAGTGTCAGATGTTGATATTCGTTTTGTTTAAAGTCTCCACTGATATGCAGTGGGCCTTTAAGCTCTTTAGGCAGTATAAAGGTGTTTTTTTCAAGGGCTTTGATCTTAAGTGTGTAGCGGCTTTTTAGCTTGTTTTTGGCTAGATTGACGACAACATTAGAGACTTTGATGACTTCATTATCTGTTTTAATCGAAGCGTGCCCTCGATAACGGTCATCTTTATATTTTAATGACATGCTGTGCTCTAGTTTAAACGGACGAATAGAGGCATTAAGATCACCATAGCCGCTCAGTTCGTCTGATGTGACAGTCGCTTTAATAGAAGAGGAGGAGTAACGCAGGTCGTAATCCAGGTCTCCTTTCATAATGACAGGTTGATCTGTCAAAAGCATGATCTCTTCAATAGGCAGTGCCTTGCCGGTTACCTTGAGAACCTTCCCTTTTTGCTCAAAGGTGAGCGTACCGAGTCTATCAGAGTCTAGCTCTACTGTAGTCACTTCGGGTGTGTAGTGCAGGTAGGTCTTGCCTGAGAGTTTATAATCACGGTTGAGGCTGGCAAAACGGTCTAAACGTGTCAACACAAAGTCAATGTGGCTCTTGATGCCTTTGTCTGAATAGCTTAAGTCGGTGAGCACGACTCTTTCATAGGGTGTTGTGAGTGTAGTTTTGTGTAATCGGCTCTTTTTGAGGTTCAGCGCGCCTTTTATGTTCAGTTTTGGTGCCTGATAGTGGGGTGTCTTGACCTTTTTCGCATTGAGGTTAAGGTAGAGCGTTTGTCGTTTTGGTTTGTAACGCAGTGCCGTATAGTGGATAATGGCAATATTGCTCCATAGAGTAGGGAGAACAACAATGTCCCCGTTTTTTTCGTTCTTTGCATTTATGGTTACTGCCAGATCATTTCTAAGCCCAATATCTTTACGGTACTTCCATGGTAGTTTCAGATTTTTACTCTGGACTTCGGCCTCCCATAGTAGTGGCACA
>JAUVKK010000104.1 GCA_030596305.1 Helicobacteraceae bacterium
TTCCATATCATGTAAAGAATGATGAAAAAGGTATGTAAGATACTGGTATGGCCGAGTCTTACAAACCCCTAATCAAGATCGAGATCATTCCAAAACTCATCATAACTCAAATTGGTCATAGGATCTTGTCGAGCCAGTTCTTCATCTTTTGCTTCAAAATACTGTTCCAACGCCTCATTTATCATCGTAGAAGCATCTTTGTCAAGCAGTTTGCCAAAGGCAGTGAGCTTTTCAGTGGTTTCTGCATCCAATGTAAAGGTTCTGTCGTCGTTCATTATTCACCTGCTTAAGAGTTGTCTGCGCTTATTTTACAGTAAAGAAGACCTCTAATTACCTTAGTAAAACAACTCGGATGAGATGTACTGTATAAAAAGAAATTAATACGTCACTGTTTTAACACTAATGTAACACTCTTTTTTTATGATTGCATCCATATTTTGAATATAAGGCATAAAAATGAAAAAGAGAAAAATTGGACTGATGTTGTCTCTGCTGACTGCAAACTTGTTTGCAGAAGGTCAAGTGATCACATTAGATGGGGTTAGTGTGACTGCACTTCGTGAAGAGGAGAAGGTGGTGGATCAGCCGCTTAGTATCTCTCAAAAAACAGAGAAAGAGATCGAACTTGACCAGGTCATCTTCCAAAAAGATCTTCTGAACTCTATGGCCGGTGTGCGGGTAGAGCAGACAACATCAATCATCGGGCATAAGACATCGATCCGTATGCCATCGACAACGGGACCATACTATCTTTTCTTGCAAGACAGCATTCCTGTACAGTCTTCAGGTTTTTTCAACCATAATGGTCTTGCGTATACCTCATTTGAGACAGCTACATCAGTAGAGGTACTAAAGGGTGCGGGTACGGCGCTGTATGGTTCTGATGCAGTTGCTGCGACGGTCAATGTTCACTCAGCTAAAGCCCCTTCAAAAGAGTATGAAGGCAAGGTGCGTGTAAAAGGGGGCAGTGATGGTTATGCGTCAGGTGTAGTAGAGTCAAGTGATACCATTGATGAAAATAGTGGTTATCGTGCCAATGTGGGATACTCTAGAAGTGATGGTTGGCGAGAGCATACTGAGTATGACCGTGTTGAAGCCAATATGCGCTATGACTACACCTCAGATGACAGCAATGCTTTTAAAATAATTTTGACAGGAACAAAGACAGATGCTGAACAGGCAGACGGTTTTTCTGATGTTGCTTTGATTGAGAATGGTTCAACAGCGGCTAGTGATGATCCAAACTACTATACAGCACTTGAACAGACTGATATTCGTCGTCAATTTGACTATGTCCGCTTGGGTGTAGAGTGGAGTAACTACGCATTTAATGACCTTGAAATCACGACAACACCGTACATCCGTTACAACCGTAACCGATATGTCGCAACATGGGAAGATAATTTACCTAGTAACGACAGCACTCAAGCCTCTATTGGTCTTTTACAAAAGAACAGTTATGAACAACCTTGGGGACGTATTATCTTTGGATTTGACACAGAGTATACGGCAGCTGATCAAAAGAATAATCAAGACTTTGATTTGACAGTGGCTGGCTGGGGTGGTGCAACCTATACCAAAGGGGCACTGTTTGATTACAATGTCAACTATTTTGCTATTGCGCCTTATGCACATACTGATATAGGTATTACAGAAGAGTTGATTTTGAGTGCAGGCCTTCGTTTTGACTATAACCGTTATGACTATACAAACAATCTCAGTGTTGGAACTGATCCATCAGGTGTCTACTACCGAATTGACGATAGAACAGATGACTTTAAGCACTTAAGCCCAAAACTGTCACTCAGCTACCGACCAATTAAAGATCTGAACCTCTATGCACGTTATGCCAATGGATTCCGTGTTCCACAGGCAACACGTCTCTATTCACGTAAAGCAACTGCACCAGATGTTGATCTTGACTCTGAAACAACCAATACATTTGAAATGGGTGTTAAAAAAGAGTTTGAGACAAGTTATATGGAGCTGGCCGGTTACTATATGACAATCGATGATACTATTACTCGTTACGAGGATGATGTTACAGGCCTGCGTTACTATGACAACGGTGAGAGCACGATCCATAAGGGTGTTGAAGTAACAGCCTTTGCACAGATGACAAAAGAGTGGGGTGCTAAAGCAGCATACAGTTTCTCAAAACATAATTTTAAAGATGATCAGAAGTATGGTGACAATGAGATGGCAGAAGCACCAGAACATACAGCTAATGCCCGCCTTATCTACACGCCAACATACCTAAATGGTCTAAGTGTTATGGGGGAATGGGTTTATGTCGGTTCATACTGGATGGACAGTGAAAATACTAAAGAGTATAAAGGTTACAGTATCGGTAATCTTAAAGCTGATTATCGTGTAAATGATGCAGTCTCTGTATTTGGTAAAGTCAGTAATCTTACGGATGAGCGTTATGCAACAGCTGCGACTTTGGGTTGGGGAAGAGAGTCTTATACACCTGGTGATCCACGTCAATACTATGCAGGACTTGAATACCGATGGTAAAATTTCGAAACTGGCATAAATATGCCGGTTTAATATCGGGAGCGGTGCTATTTATATTGGCGCTAACGGGCTTCTTTCTTGACCACAAGACCTGGTCATTTCTCTATACAACGACCATCCCCAACAGCTTCCTTCCTGCTACTATGAAAGAGAAAGACAGTCGTCTTGTTGAGGCCTATTGGGTTGATGCAGAGAAAAATGAAGTTCTTGTCGGTACAAAGAGAGGGCTTTTTCGTAATAGTGATGCAGAAGAGTTCTCTCTTGTTTTGGAGCAACAGATCCTGGCCCTGCGAAAAAGTGGAGAGACTTCTCTATACAGTGCGACAGATAATGGTATTTATAGATCTCAAGAGGACAAGGTGTGGAGACCATTTGCACTGCAGGGCCTCTATGTAAATGCACTGGCAGTGTATGATAAAAAGCTCATTGCCATTATAGATAAAAAAGAGCTGGTCGTTGTAGATGCACTTCAGGGCTCAATTTTAGAGAGAACAGCGGTGCACATCGATCCTGAAGAGCTCAAACACAGTATCTCATTAAGCCGTTATGTACGTGACTTTCATTATGGACGTGGACTTTTTGATGGTATCTGGTCACTGCTTATCAACGATGTGACTGCAGTACTTATGATTGTTTTGACAATGAGTGGTTTCATGATCTGGTGGTTGATCAAAAAAGTACGTACAAAACAGAAAAAGTATGCAAAAGGGTTGAAGCCAGTTATCAAACTGCATGGCAACTTCTTTGCTATTGTATTTATTGTGCCGATGGTACTGTTTAGTCTTACCGGTATCGTGTTGGACCACAGCCAGTTCTTTAACAAATACATTAAAGGTGTTACTCTGCCGCACGCTATTTTGCCGCCGGTATATGACTCTTTGCGAGAAGACATCTGGTCTGTTGATTATGATGGAGAAGTGTACAGAGTTGGCAATCGTTACGGTATTTATAAAAGCAGTGATCTAGATAACTGGTATTTTGAGAATAGAGGGCTGGCATACAAGATGGAGCGCTTTGGTGATGAGCTGTTGGTCAGTGGTATGGGTGCACCTAACCGCATCTATACTGAACAAAAGGGATGGAAGATCATGCCAAAGACACCGCACATGTTTAAAGACACATGGCAGAGTGCAGATGGCTACCATTTCTTCTCTTCTCATCACCCTGATGTCCCTCTGCCGTCATTTACCTCAACGTCACTCTATTCACTGCTGCTGGCGCTGCATGATGGTACTTTTTTTGCAACGTGGTGGGTCTACGTCAATGACATCGCTTCGGTACTTTTACTTATTCTACTCTTCACCGGTACATTGCGGTGGGCTAAGAAGAAAAAAGGGCTACTGAAACGTTAAGGAAAATGTTGTTCCTTCTGCCGTCGAATCCATTTGTATCGTAATATTCATCGCATCACAAAGGCGTTTGACGATGTCAAGGCCTATCCCGCTGCTGCTCTGTTCGGAGTAGTTGCGCTCAAAGATACGTTCGGGGTTTTCAATGCCGCTGCCGCTATCTTGGATATAGAGGGTTCGGTCCTTGGTAGAAAGCTTTATGCTTCCCTCTTTTGTGTTGTATTTACAGGCATTGGAGAGTAGGTTGTGCAGTATCTGTTTCAGGGCATTTTCATTGAGGTGACTTTGCAGTGAATGACATTCAATACTGAAGTGCAGGGTTGTATAGATCGCCTTATAATCATGCAGTAGTTCATTTGCTATCTCACAGACAGAGATCTCTTCAAGTTGAAAGGTGTCCTCTTCAAGCAGTACTTTCAGATTTTCATGAAGTTCAGACATCTCATAGCTGCTCTTTTCAATCCGCTTAAGCGCTTTGTTCTCTTTGAATGAAGGATTTTTAGTCAGTAGTTTAAGGTTGAGTTTAATGGTAGTCAGCGGAGTGTTCAGGTCGTGAATAAGATCTTTTGTGAACTTATCGAGTTTGGAGATCGCCTCTTTCATCGGCAGCAGGGCATGGTTGGTCAAAAAGAGGCTGATAAGGGCAAAAAGCATTAACAAGAGGACCTGTATAGTAATGATCTGGATACGAAGCTCTTTAATATGGGCATCAAAATGGGTACGATCTTTACTTATAAGCATATAGTGAGTGTGCCACTTGTTGGCTGGAATGTACTTTTCGATGCG
>JAUVKK010000146.1 GCA_030596305.1 Helicobacteraceae bacterium
ATGATTGCTTATAAATTCTTCAGCAGAATCGGAATCAATATAATCGAAGTTAATTAGCTCCATTTTCAACACCTTATTTAAAACTCTATTTCCTAGATTATCATAAATATCCTCAATACATACAGATGGATACAGCTTATATTTTAATACTGCGTACAACACGACCTTATCTAAAAGGTACTCGTAAAATATAATTAGAATAGACTTTTTAAGCACAAAACTAGCAACATTGCTCTACTCTAAAAAAATTAAAGTATAACTATTATATAGAGGAAGTATCCATGTCAAACCGTCTTACAAAAGAGGACTCTCCGTACCTGCAGCAACATAAAGACAATCCGGTCGATTGGTACCCTTGGTGTGATGAAGCTTTTAGTAAGGCTAAAAAAGAGAACAAAGGTATTTTTATCTCTATTGGTTACAGTTCATGTCACTGGTGTCATGTCATGGAACATGAGGTCTTTGAAAATGAAGCTATTGCCAAGTATTTAAACGAATACTTTGTCTCTATCAAGGTTGACAAAGAGGAACGCCCTGACATTGACAAACATTATCAGGAAGTCCACCAGCTTTTAAACCGTCGTGCAGGCGGTTGGCCAACATCGATCTTCTCTACCCCACAGAACAAACCTTTTTATGCAGCGACGTATATCCCACCTGAACCACAAGAGAAGATGATGGGTTTTATGCAGCTTATTGAGATCATTGCACCAAAGATTGCTGAGAACGATGAGAAGCTTTTCCAAAATGCTGATGAGATCGAAACATTTTTACAACCAGACAAGCGCCCAACAGAGGCCAAAACCTTACAATTAAGCATCATTGACACTTTTATGAAACAGGCCGGTAATAATTATGAAGAGAGCTATGGCGGTTTTTCTGTCACACCAAAGTTCCCACATGTCTCAACACTTAATGCGCTGCTAAACATCGCTCTCATAGATGATAACAGAGATGCTGAAAAGATGGTACGTCACACCTTAGAGAAGATGCAACTCGGTGGTATGTATGACCTGGTTGAAGGTGGTTTTTGTCGCTACTCAACAGATGACAAATGGCTTGTTCCTCACTTTGAGAAGATGACTTACGATAACGGGCTTCTTATTGAACTATATACAAAAGCCTCACTGCAACTAGACGATAACCGTTTCTTGATCACGGCAAAAGAGAGTGCAGACTTTATGCTTTCCACCATGGCTGAAGATAATCTTTTTTACTCGGCAAGTGACGCGGATACAGAAGGTGAAGAGGGAAAGTACTTTGTATATAATTTAGATGAAGTCTCAAAACTACTCTCAGAAAACGGTTATGATGCAAAACAGATAAACGAGATCAACCGTGTGCTTTCTATCACGGCAGATGGCAACTTTGAAGGCCACAGTATCATCCAGTTGACAGTTGATCAACGCCCAGAGTGGTTCAGCCATGTGATGGGACTCTTACACACTATCCGCCAAAACAGGCTCTACCCGTTTATTGACAAAAAAGTCCAAGTGTCCTGGAATGCGATGATGATCGCATCACTCTTTACTCTTGCTGACATCGATAAAAGCTACCTGACAAAAGCTACAGCACATCTTGACACCCTTCTTGAGACAATGTTCATTGATGGTAAACTCTATCACTCGACCCTTATATATAAAGAGCCAAAAGTAGAAGCATTTTTGGAAGACTATGCCTACCTTGGGCGCGCTTTGACTAAGGCATATGAGTCGACATTTAATGAGCATTATCTGCTCATCGCGCAACAACTCGCCAACACAGCCTTGACGAACTTCTACGAAGAGGGACGTTGGTACTTCTCTAAAGGTGAGTTTGTCACTGAGGCTGACATCGGTGACAGTTCATACCCAGGTTCTGTAGGTGTCGTTGCAGACCTGCTTCTTACACTTGGTTCATTGATCGATCCTAAGTATCGACACTTCGCCTTTAAGACCTTGGAGTACTACTCTGTCAAACTCTCCAAGACACCGATCTACTTTCCTTACTTTTTAGACCAGGCACACCGTTATATAAAAGAAGATCGCATTGTCAAAGGTAAAAAAGAGAAGTTAGCTGAGGGCTCGGCTCAACTTGCCGCTGTCTCATACCCTTTTACAAAGCGCTACGCCACTAATGAGAGCGAAGACTTTTTGATCTGTGGACTTAACAGCTGCTTTGCAAATACTGATGACGTTAATAAGATCAATGCACTGATAAAAGATATAGGGTAAAAAAAGATAGACCTGAACAAAATGTTCAAGTGAAGGCCCTCATCTAATGATGAGGATGTAACTAGTTAGCTTCTGTAGTGTTGTTTTCAGTTGACTCAACTGTCTCTTCAGCTGGTGCTTCTACTGCTTCTTCAACAATAACAGGTGCAACAACTGTTGCGTTTGTCTCTTCAACTGCAACCGGTACGGCTGCTGTTGTATTACTCTCTTCTACCACAACAGCTTCGACTGGTGTAGTTTCATTGTTCTCTTCTGATATCACTTCAACATCAACTTTAGGTTTTGGACTCATCTCTAAAGCTTTTTGCAGCAGCTCTTGTATACCTTTTAGCTCCTCAAGAGACTCAATAGGAAAATCATACTTTAACGTCGTAACAGAGAGCATCTCTTCATCTCTGTTGACCAAGACATATTTCTCACGTACATCCATCTCTGCATAATCATCAGCATCATGGATCTCAACTTTTTTCTCATGTGTATTCAAACCGATCGATGCTTTCACCCCTTCAGCATTGTTATAAAAGCTAAAATAAGTGTCACCTTTATCCGTTACAACACTCTTCCAGAGAACCTGTCCTTTTGTCTCATCATAGACAACGTTCCAGCTCTCAACGGCAATCGAAATAACATCAAGAATCGCCTGTAGTTCAGAAGGATTCAAAATAGAAGCATGAATAAGGTCATAAGTACTCAGCGCATTATCAGCACTTGCATTGTCCAGTGTCGGAGAGATAAGAGTATAGTGTGTTTTTTCATTATCTACACCGGCAATAACACCAAAACCTGATGGGTATTCCAGCGCTTCATTATCTGTAGTGATAACTGTAAATTGACTATTAACAATGCTGATAGACGCGTCTAATGTCGCTTTAGATTGGTAAGGTGTGGTTGTCTTTGTTGAACATCCTGTGACTAGTAAAACAGCTGCAAGCAGACTTAAACTTCTTTTATACATATGTAAGGATTCCTCTTCATTTTTAAATTAATGTGATAGTACCTTATATATATACTAAATAATCTAAAAAAAACTATTTTTGGCAGTAATCGTTTAAAGAACATTACAATCTACCACTTTACTATCGAATTTTAAACTTCTTTAACATCATCAGGAATATAATGAAGTATTAGCACTATATATAAGGATTAAAATGGGAACTAAAAGAGTCATGATTGAGGATGAGTTGAAAAACGGTGAGAGTATAAAAAAGAACACGCATGTAGACCGTCGTACTAAAGATAAAAAACAGAAAAAAGCAGATGAAAAGCGTCTTAAAAAAGGGAAGAAAGTTCCTGTATGGGTTAAAAAAGAGGTCCTTGCCTATGAAGAGGAACTCAGAACACTGCAGATAGAGCTGCTTAAACTGCAAAATCACATCAAAGACAAGGGACTTAAACTTCTAATGATCTTTGAAGGGCGTGATGCAGCAGGAAAAGGCGGTACCATCAAACGTATTACCGAACACCTTAACCCTCGTGGTGCTCGTGTTGTCGCACTGGACAAACCTTCAGACAATGAAAGGACACAGTGGTATTTTCAACGCTACAC
>JAUVKK010000291.1 GCA_030596305.1 Helicobacteraceae bacterium
TCAAGGTCACTCATAGTGTACTTGTTTCCGATATCTGTCACATCATAGATGTACTCTAAACTCTCTTCATCAACAACTAACGCATGATTACGAAGCAGTTTTGCTCTCTCCATAATGTCCTCATCTTCAGTCACCAGCATACCGCCTTGACTGATGCTCTTTTTAAGATGCTGTGAGAAGCTGAAACAGGTGATAGTGGCCCCTGTAGAACCGATCTTTTGACCTTTATAGGTTGAACCAAGGGCGTCACCCGCATCTTCAATGATCTTGATCTTATAGATCTTAGCGATGTTATACAGACGTTCAAGATCTACGGATTGACCTGCCGTATGTGAGACAATGACCGCTTTTAGTTTTTTTGACTGATTATCTTCAAGGTAATTTTCCAGCTTGTCCAAGTTGATGTTAAAGGTATCAACATCGATATCAATAAAAGTCGGTTCTGCATCAAAGTGACGAACCACTTCCGGAACGGCTGGGTGAGCATTGACTGAACAGAGGACTTTGTCACCACGTTTTAGATCAATAGCAAGCATGGCAAGATGCAATGCACCGGTTCCACTCGATGTTGAGACAGCATACGATGCTCCAACATATGCTTGAAAATTATCTTCTAGATCTTCAACGGCATAAAAAGCATCGCCATTTAGAACGTCAATTACTTTTTGCTGCTCTTTAGGCCCAACTTCTAATCTGTAAAATGGTACTTGCATCTTCTTTTCCTTATAAAGTTATATCTCTTGGATAGTTAAAATCATGGTTAATCGTTCTCGAGGTGAGTTTTGCGATCACCGGCATCTTACGTTTGAACTGGTTACGGTAGATACGGGTGATGATAAGTTCAACAAGCCCCGTCTCATGCCCTTGTGCAATCAGTTCCTCTTTTGTTTTACGCTCTTCTACATAGGCACGAAGCGTTGCATCAAGAACAGCGTAGGTATAACCCAGCTCCTCTTCATCACTCTGTCCTTCCCATAGGTCAGCAGAAGGCGGTTTCTCGATCGTTGCAGCAGGAACACCCAAGTATCTTGCCAACTCGAAGACTTCGCTTTTATAGAGGTCCCCAAGAGGGTTAATAGCCGAAGCCAAGTCACCAAACAGCGTTCCGTAACCTAGCATCAATTCACTTTTATTGCTGGTACCCAGAACTAGCGCACCCTCATCGGCAGAGACATCAAAAAGTGTCGCCATACGCATTCGTGCAGAGAAGTTACCCTTTCGCAAGTTACTCATACCATCGTGTTCATACGCTTTTAAAAGCGGCGAAATGTCACAGACCGTTGAGCGCATGCCAAACTTTTCAACCAACTCATCTGCATCGTCCAGTGAACTTTGTGATGAGTAGTGCGAAGGCATTTTGACACAAAGAAGGTCATCACCAAAGGCTTTGTACGCCAAAACAGCTACAACTGCCGAATCGATACCACCACTGAGGCCCAATACAACTTTTTTAAGACCAGTCTTACGTACCTCATCATCAAGAAAGCGGACAAGATAGTCTGTGATCATTGCGTATTTACTCATAGTAGTGCTAACCTTAAAACGAAACTTAAACTATTATATTATATCTAACTTAGATTATTCAATTGTTTACAAAGTTTGAGGGTAAAAGGGTGTAAGAAG
>JAUVKK010000109.1 GCA_030596305.1 Helicobacteraceae bacterium
AACTCAAAGTTCTCGTTGTTTCCTGCGCAGATGATCATCAGAGTCTCACCGGGATTTTTTGGTCATGTAGGTAGTGTTTAAGGTCCATGATGTCGATCTCTTTGTAGTGAAAGATACTGGCAGCAAGGGCGGCGTCAGCACCATGGTCAAATGCCTCTTTGATGTGCTCCATCGTCCCTGCTCCACCGCTGGCAATGATCGGTACATTGACCAGTTCACTGATCTGCTGTGTGATTGGGATGTCAAAACCGGCTTTGGTACCGTCAGCGTCCATAGAGGTAAGCAAGATCTCCCCTGCTCCACGCTCAACAGCCTCTTTAGCCCACTCAACCGCATTAATACCGGTGTCGACACGTCCGCCGTTCAGGTAGACGTTGTACTGGTCACCGGTCTTTTTGACGTCGATAGCCACAACGATACATTGTGAGCCAAAACGCTGCGCTGCTTCGTTGATCAGTTCAGGACGTTTAATAGCAGCAGAGTTGATGCTGACTTTGTCACAGCCGACATTTAGAAGTGCATAGATGTCTTCGAGTTTACGGATCCCGCCGCCGACAGTAAGCGGTATAAAAACCTCTTGCGCCACTTTGGCAACGATATCGACAATAGTGTCACGCCCTTCGTGAGAGGCTCCGATGTCCAAAAATGTGATCTCGTCGGCGCCCTCTTCGTTGTAGCGTTTTGCCACCTCTACGGGGTCTCCGGCATCTTTTAGACCGACAAAGTTCACGCCTTTGACGACGCGCCCATCTTTGACATCGAGACAGGGAATGATACGTTTTGCGAAATAGTCCATACTGCTGCTTTTTAGGGTGTTTTGAGTCACCCTGTAGTTATATTTTGAGATTATAGAGCAAATTCTCTTAAGAGGAGAGTATATAACAGGCTTAACAAAAGGATTTGATTTTTGATAAGAATAGGAGGATTTCATGGTGTTATTAACGTTCATTTAACAGTGCCGTTCTATTATATGACTTATAATTAAAGGACTATCATGACCAATTGGCGACTAAAAGTCGAAAAACAGTTTGAACATTTTTCAGACCTCATCACAAAACACCGTTTCAAGACACTTTTTCTTATGTTGGCGATGGTACTTTCTCTGGCCGTTAATCTGCCAAAGATCACTATGGACACCTCTACGGAGGGCTTTTTATACCCGGATGACCCTCAGATCTTGATGTACAACGACTTTCGCAACCAGTTTGGCCGTGATGAAAAGATCATTGTTGCCGTAAAGACAAAAGATGTGTTTAATGCACAGTTTTTAGAGAAGTTGTTTGCCTTGCACGGTGAGCTTGAAGAGACACTTCCTTACATCAAAGAGGTCAACTCCCTAAAAAATGCGCGTAAGACAACAGGTAATGAAGAGGAGTTGATCGTTGAAGACCTCTTTTTGGACGGTATACCAAGTGATGTTGAGGCCTTGGCAGAGATCAAAGACTATGCTCTGGGTAACACGATATATGAAAACCTCTATCTGAGTGAAGACGGTACTTTTACAACTATTATGATCACGACTAATACCTATACGTCCGTAGGTAATGAGACAAATGCTGTCGATGAGTTGGAGGGGTTTGATGATGAGGAAGAGGCAGTCAGTGATGAGCAACTGCCTTTTATCTCGGTGCAAGAGACAAATGAGATGATCTTGGAATTGGAGATGATTCTCGATAAATACAGAGCTGATGACTTTGTGATCTATGATGCGGGGTCTCCTATTGTGACCAAGAACCTGCAGTCAACACTTGTAGCAGACATGTCAAAATTCATCCTCTATGTTATTGCAACCATCTCTTTTTTACTTCTGGTGATGTTCAGACGTATAAGCGGGATCGTCTTGCCGCTTTTGGTCGTTATCTTGACACTTCTTGCCACAGTGGGTTCAATGGCTTTGGCCGGTGTACCGATTACGTCGATGACGCAGATCTTGCCATCGCTGCTCCTTGCTGTCGGAGTGGGGGCAAGTGTCCACCTTTTGGCGATGTTCTTTCATAAGTTCGATGAGACAGGTGACAAAAATGGAGCTATTTCCTACGCCTTGGGGCATTCCGGCCTGGCAATTGTTATGACCTCTGTTACCACAGCAGCCTCGCTTTCGTCGTTTAGTATCTCAGACATTCAGCCTGTTGCCAACCTGGGTGTATTTGCTTCTTTAGGTGTTATGCTGGCACTGGTCTTGACCCTTGTATTTTTACCTGTGATGCTGGCTATTTTGCCGATTAAAGCTAAAAAAGATGCTGCGGCAACCCATGGAATGCTTGATGATCTTACGATTGCTATTGCAGACATCTCTATAAAGTATCGCCGCTCTATTGCTATCAGTGCCCTTCTCCTTATTGTCGGTTCTGTTGTCATGGCCTCACAGATGCAATTTTCACATAACCCCCTGCACTGGTTTAAAAAAGACAATACGGTACGTATCAACACTGAAGTGATCGATAATGAGTTAAAAGGTTCTATCAGTATTGAAGTGGTCTTGGACACTCATAAGGAGAACGGGGTGTACGACCCAGTGTTTTTGAATGCCCTGGACAGTGCTTCGAAAGAGATCTACACCTTCAGAGGCGAAAACTATTTCATCGGCAAGATCGTCAATGTGGCAGATGTCTTAAAAGAGATCCATATGGCGCTGCATGAAAATGATAAAGCCTTTTATGTCATCCCGCAAGACCCGGATCTCATCGCTCAGGAGTTCCTGCTTTTTGAGAATAGCGGAAGTGATGACCTTGAAGAGATCGTTGACTCGCAGTTCTCCAAGACACGGCTCTCTATTAAGGCCCCTTGGGTGGACTCTATAGAGTATGTTGAGCTCATTAAGCAGTTAGACATGCTATTAGCGCAAAAATTTGGTGATGAGGTGACTATCTCGGTCACAGGAACACTTCCTATCCTGGCAACGACGATCACTAAGTCGATAGAGAGTTCGATAGAGAGTTATGCTATTGCCTTTATTGTCATTGGTCTTTTGATGGTCCTTTTGATCGGTAATATAAAACTTGGTCTACTGAGTATGCTGCCAAACCTGACCCCTATTATGTTTGGTGTTGCCTTCATGGTTGTCTTTGATCTGCCATTGGACATGTTTACTATCTTGATCGGTGCTATCGCCATCGGTATGGTGGTGGATGACACTATTCACTATATGCACAACTTCAAACGCTACTATCTTATACACAACAGTGTGGATGAAGCGATCAGGCTGACACTTCAGTCTACCGGCCGTGCTATTTTTATCACCTCTATTGTTCTTAGTTCAGGCTTCTTTGTCTTTATGTTCGCCAGTATGACAAACCTCTTTAACTTTGGTCTTATCACCGGTATTACCGTTTTGATGGCGATGGTGACGAATCTGCTACTGACTGGGGCATTGATGAAGATCTTTGTCAAAGAGGGTGCAGAGGAGCTCTAAAGGCCTTTTAAGGCTTATCTGCAGACTTCAGCATACCGTGTTTGAGTTAGATGTATAATAGATTTAAAAAGGAGTAGGTATGGATGCTATACAAAAAGAGCTGATAAGTCGTAAAACAGAGATACAGTTAGCTGTGGAACTCCTGTTTAAAGCAAACATGAAGATCACGGATTGGGATGTACCCGAAGCCGATGATAAAGAGGGCGCTAAGATACTGCTGGATATGATACAAGAGAAGGTCGATGCAATTCGTGCAGATGTTAATGCTGGACGATACGACTATTATTAGACAATAAAAAGGAATACTAATGAGTTCACACAAAGATCATAGTCATTTAGAAAAGATCAAAGACGCTGTTCAAAATTCTGAAATACTTAATGAATCTGAAAAATCCCAGACGATGCAACGCATTGATGAGTGGATCTTGGAAGACAAGGCAGAGGGAATTTTGTATGAAGAGCTTATTTCACTGGCAAACGGTATCAAACCGCTGTTGGCTGAGTTGGGCTTAATCAACTAGAGGTGACGACAGTCCTTATACTACTGTTGGGTGGTTTTACCGCCACTGTACTGGGACTTTACTTCTTGTATGACATGAAAAAGAAGGGGCGTTAGCGCCTGTAAAATCGCCTTGGGTGATCTGCCGATAGTATGAGGAACAGAGTATGGCAAAAAAGTATGCGACGATAGACGGAAATGAAGCGGTTGCCCGTGTAGCCCACAAGATCAATGAGGTCATCGCGATCTATCCCATTACGCCCTCTTCTCCGATGGCAGAACTAAGTGACGTCTACTCTTCCAAAGGTGAAAAAAATATCTTTGGTACCGTTGCGCAGATCATGGAGATGCAGAGTGAGGGCGGTGCCAGTGCCAGTGTTCACGGTGCACTGCAGACGGGAGCGTTAACAACGACTTTTACTGCATCGCAGGGACTTCTGTTGATGATCCCCAACATGCACAAGATCGCGGGAGAACTGACGCCAACCGTGTTTCATGTGGCTGCCCGCTCTATTGCTGCTCAGGCACTCTCCATCTTTGGTGATCATACTGATGTTATGTCTGTGCGTCAAAGCGGTTTTGCACTGATGCCCTCTGGTTCGGTACAAGAAGCCCATGACTTTGCGCTGATCGCT
>JAUVKK010000212.1 GCA_030596305.1 Helicobacteraceae bacterium
TTGACACCTCTTCTTCCTTTGCCTTTATTGACAATAAAATAGTATCATTAAGATAACGAAACATTAGGACTGCATAATGGTTGTACTTCCACAATCTCTGCTCACATTATTCAAAGGCGAATCAGCTGTTGGTGTCTTGCTGATCATCGCTACTATTTTGGCGATGCTTCTCTCTAACAGCCCGTTTGCTCAAATATACCAGAACTTTTTAGACATTCCTGTTGTTGTCAGTATCCATCAGTTTACCATTGCAAAACCATTGCTACTGTGGGTCAATGACGGTCTGATGGCGATCTTCTTCTTTATGGTCGGTATGGAGATCAAACGTGAGGTACTTGAGGGTAGTCTCAGCCATGTCTCGAAAATTGTTGTTCCTGCCTTTGCTGCCATTGGCGGTATGGTTGTGCCTGCACTTGTTTATGTGGCATTTAACTGGGATGATCCGATTGGAATGCAAGGATGGGCTATTCCCATGGCAACGGACATCGCATTTGCGTTGGGGATTCTCTCTCTTTTAGGTAAACGTGTTCCGGCCGAACTGAAGATCTTTTTATTGGCATTGGCGATCATCGACGATTTGGGCGCGATCATTGTCATTGCTTTGTTCTTTGGTCATGGTCTCTCTACATCAGCTTTAATCGTCTCGGGTTGTTTTATTGCGATCTTGTTGTACATGAACTGGCGAGGGACGACCAATAACACTGCGTATATCCTTGTCGGTATTATAGTCTGGGCCGCTGTTTTAAAGTCGGGCGTCCATGCGACTATCGCCGGTGTTATCGTCGGACTGTTGATCCCGCTTCGTAACAATAACAAGAGTTTTCATGAGTTGGAAGAGTCACTGCATGGGCCGGTGAACTATGTGATCTTGCCACTATTTGCCTTTGTCAATACCGGTGTAAACTTCAGTGGTGTCAGCGCAAAAGACTTTGTCGACAATGTAACAGTGGGGATCATGCTTGGGCTCTTTTTAGGAAAGCAGGTGGGTATCTTTGCCTTTAGTCTTTTGGCGATTGTTCTGAAGCTTGGAAAGCTGCCTGATGGATTGACCTATGGCCATCTTTATGGAGTGTCGATCTTAGGGGGTATTGGATTTACGATGAGTCTCTTTATCGGTTCCTTGGCATTTGAGTGTGCCGGTGATGTCTGTATCAATATGACAGATGAACGGATCGGTATTTTGGCAGGTTCACTGTTTTCAGGGGTTATGGGTTATTTAGTCTTAAAATGGCAAACAAAGCCTAAAACGCTTAACTCATGACTTTGGTCAAAACTCGTCCCTTTTTTAGAATTTATAGCTTGAGAGTATAATACTGTATGCGTATAATATTTATAATCTTTCTATTTTTTTCATCCCTGAAGGCGACAACACTTCAAGAGCAGTTGACGCAGGATGCTTACTTGGCAACGGTTAATGCGGCTATTGTCTTTACCTCCCAGGATGGTTTGAGTTCAGGGTTCTATCGTTTTACCAACATCGATGCAGAGATGACGATGTATAATCTTCCGCTTAGTTACCATTTTGATCCTCTGAGTGAAAACACAAACCTCTTTATGATATTTGATCTGGCCTATAGTGACACACGCAGTGATCATGATGTTCAAAATAGTACAGGTGAATTACTGCAGCTTGATAATAGACTGCAAACATATGTTGGTGGTGTTGGCGGGGGAATACGGTATCGGGCAACAGAAAACTCTGACCTTCTGTTTGGCGGAGAAGTCATTTATTCCCGTGTTGGTCTCACCGTACGAGGAGAAGATCTGGATGGAAGTGCCGTCGGGAATTTTTTCTCAGATGACTTTAATGAGAACTTTTCGTATAAACTTTTTACAGAGTATGCGTATCATCGAGAGTTCAGAGGGCATGATATCTATACAAAGCTCAACTATAAACTCTATAAGACACTCTCCAAGTTCGATTTTTCTGATGTGGTAACAGAAATTATTGGTGATATTAGCTCTTTAAGTTCACAGACATCAGTCGCTTCCTTGATAATGGGTTTTGAAACGGATCCTCTTTATAGTTACCACGATATGCGTTTGACGCTGGAACCGTTTGTAAAAGGAAATTACATCTGGGGTGACTTAGCCAGGATCGCTCAGATCAGCGGTTATGGGACAGCAGGGATGAGTGTTTATTGGAATACACCAGAAAAGAGTGCCTACATCTATCGATATTTTATAGAACCGAGCATCTCCAAAGGCGATGGCTTGGAAGGCTTAAACCTCAGTATAGGGTTTAGCCTGGACTTTTGACAACGTTGATGCATCAGGCAACGCTTAGCCCATGATGACGAACCAGTTTGTCAGCCATCAACGCGTTCATCAGACGTGTTTTAAGATCAGGACGAATCGCTGAGAAAGAGATGTTGCTGTCCTGTTTTTCAAAATTTAAGTTGATGTTATTACTAAGCAGATATTGAAATACCTCTTTGACTTTTGTGCTTAGATTACATTGTGAAAGTTCAACCTCGCTACCATCTTTTAGAAGATGACCGTTTGCAATTGTAATACGTAACATGTAAGCTCCTCTGATTAGGATAACGCTCAAAAGCGGTGAGAGGATTGAGCATAATCCTTTAATATGAATATTTTAAGAAAAATAAATGTGGATATAATGTGGCCATATTAATTAATAGAGCAGTTATGAAAGATTCCCAAGAATATTTAGATAAAAAAGCCTTTTTTGACAGTATCATCACCCTTTATGGCCGTAATGTCGTGACCGAGATCCTTGATGATGAG
>JAUVKK010000094.1 GCA_030596305.1 Helicobacteraceae bacterium
TCGATGAGATCATACTCGACATCTGCCTCTAACAGTACATCTTCAAGCTCATCTTTTAAGATATAGCTGCGTTTTTTAGGAACGACGGTCTTCATCGCCTCTGTTGTTTTGTTAAGACCTTTTTTGAAAAAACTGAACATCTATTTGTACTTACTTGCCCAGAGCTTTTTTGATGTCACTTTCGATCATCTCTTCTGGTGTCTGACCGACATAGTGTGTGATGTATTGACCATCTTTATACATGACCATCAATGGGATCGGGAAACGTTGACCTACCTTTGTTGCTGAGGCGATAGCACGGTAGAGACGCTCGTTGTCTTTCGAGTTGACGATTGCGTAGTCTGCACCGTATTTCTCTTTGAAGGCTTCAAGATCTTTGTTTTTGATATCATCTTCGATCGTCACACCCAAAATAAGGAATTCATTGCGGTATTTTTTCTGTAGATGTGTAAGGTTTGGAGCTTCTGCGCGACATGGCGGACACCAGGTAGCAAAGATGTCAAACATAATGACCTTGCCTTCGTGGCCTTTAACGGTAAAGTTCATTCCCGATTTTGTGACATTGTAGTCAACACCGTCAGTACTGACAAGGTGAAAGGTGTTTGACGCAACCATGTTACTCTCGTCTTCACCGGAATCGCTGCTGCAACCTACAAAGAGAAGAGGGAGTATAATAGAGAGTGAAAGAAGTGTCTTTTTAAACATTAATGGCCTTATTGGTAAAATTAGCGTAAGTATAACAAACTAAGGTGCAAAATGTCTGTGACAAAAGTGACTTTACGAAAAAAATGTCTGAAAACGCTACAAACGTTAAGCGGCCACAACAGCAGCTACCGTAATGCAAAGATAGTGGCTAAAATGCTTAGACATCCCAAGGTCAAAAACGCCAAGACCATTTTGGCATTTGAGCCTTTGGGAATGGAACCCAACATTAGAAAAAACATCGCAGCTTTCCGTCGCGCCAAGAAGAAGGTCTATCTGCCTTTTATGGAAGACGACAGTTTCAAGATGGTACCATTTAGGCTCCCTCTGGAGCTGAAGAGATTCGGTATCTATGAACCGGGAAACACGAATTTGAAAATAAATAAAATTGATGTAGCGATAGTACCAGCAGTGGGCGTCGACGGTGAAGGACGCCGTATAGGTTTTGGAAAAGGCATGTACGACCGATTTTTTGCACGATTAAAACAGAGACCATACACCATATTTGTTCAATCTAAACTCTGTAATACTTCTAAATATATATGTGACGAATATGATGTAACGGCTGACTTACTGATCACCCCGCAAGCTAGCTATGCTGCAGCGAAGGGTACTAAAAATGATAAACGAAATACTCTTAGGAGGTGGCATAGCCACACTTAGCGGACTACTTGGATTTTTCATCTCTAAAAAGATGAGCAGTGCACACTTTGAGATCTATACTGAACAGGCTAAGGCAAAGGCCAATGCTATTGAAAAAGAGGCAGAACTGCTGCTTGAACGGTCTAACTTAAAGGCCAGAGAGATCGAGATTCAGGCTGACAAACAGTACAGCGAAGTGAGTGAACGCGTTACAAAAGATCTTTCAGTACGCGAAGAGAGCATTGCTGATAAAGAGAGTGCATTCGCTTTGAACGTTGAAGAGAAAGAGGCGAAACTTGAGCGTGAGCAAGGTGTTGTCTCCAGCTTGAAAGTCAACGTAGAACGACAGTCAGACGGGTTAGAGAAGCTTAAAAGCGAATACGAACAGCGTCTGGACAAAGCGATACATGCCGTTGAAAATGCGGCAGGTATGACAAAAGATGAGGCCAAAAAGACACTTCTGCATCAGGTGGAGGAGCGTTCTCGAGCCGATATCGCACACATAGTACGCCGTTATGAAAACGAGGCAAAAGAGGAGGGTGAGCGCAAAGCAAATTACATCCTGGCTCAGGCAACCTCACGCTTTGCCAGCGACTTTGCTCATGAACGTCTGACCAGTACCGTACAGCTCAGTGATGATGAACTCAAAGGCCGGATCATCGGTCGTGAAGGGCGTAATATCAAGACCTTAGAGACCTTGATGGGCGTTGATATCATCGTCGACGATACTCCAAATGCCATAGTCGTAAGTAGTTTTAACATGTACCGTCGAGCGATCGCTACACGTACCTTGGAGCTGTTGATCGAAGATGGCCGTATTCAGCCGGCACGTATTGAAGAGATCTACGAGAAGGTCTGTGATCAGTTTGAGGAGAAGATCCTGGAAGATGGAGAGAATGTCATCTTTGAACTGGGTATAAACGGACTGCATCCGGAACTGATCAAGCTGATCGGACGACTTCGCTACCGCGCCAGTTACGGACAAAATGCTTTGGCACACACCTTGGAAGTCGCAAACCTGGCCGGGATCATGGCAGCAGAGATGGGCGGTGATGCATCGCTGGCAAAACGTGCTGGACTTCTGCACGACATCGGCAAGGCTTTGACACATGACTTTGAAGGCTCGCACGTCGACCTGGGTGCTGAAGTCTGTCGTCGTTACAATGAAGATCCGGTTGTCATCAATGCCATCTATGCGCATCATGGATTCCAGGAGATGGAGACTGTCGAATGTGCAGCAGTCTGTGCCGCTGACTCTCTATCTGCCGCGCGACCGGGTGCACGTAGAGAAGTACTTGAGAGCTTCGTGAAGCGGGTAGGGGAGATCGAAGAGATCGCCTCTTCAAAAACAGGTGTCAAACAGGCCTATGCTATTAATGCAGGCCGTGAGGTACGTGTTATGGTGAGTGCCGAACTGGTAAGTGATGATGAGGCCTCTCTGCTGGCGAAAGAGATCGCGCAGGAGATCGAATCGAAAGTGAGTTACCCGGGTGATATTAAAGTCAATGTTATTCGTGAAAGCCGTGCCATCGAATATGCGAAGTAGGGAGAGGGGGTGTAAGCAATTATATCCCATACTGATATAGACTTAAAATAACAATTTTTAATATTATGTGATGATATTGTAATAAAAAAGAGTTATACTAACTACATAGGAATATGTCCTTTATGCAGTGTTTAATGCTTATGAGGTTAGTGATGGATTTAACTCAGATTTCACATAATATCAATCTTGCCAAGCTAGATAATGCCAAGTGGGTGGAATATGCTGATGCATTGATCCATGGCAGCACTGTGAGTAAAGATGGCGTTCCTACATACAAAGATGAATGTATTCCTTGTCAATGGTTATATGACCATAGCGATGAAGTCACTAAGCTTTATCAAACAATAGACAGGTCTGAGATGGATATCTTGTATTTTGATATCATGGATCAGATCGAGATCTTACGATATGATCTGCATGAAAACTATCTTCAAATCTTCAAGACCTATCTTCCGGAACTCAATAACTCTTTTTTTGCTAATCTTTTACGAGGTAGAAAACGTCCAACGCAGTATGATCGGATTGATGCCAAGAGACAACTTATGGAGATGAAACGTATAGCAGAAGAGTTGAATACAAAGCTTGACTATCTAGAACAATCTATCCAGCAACTGTGCAGGTTAAACATAGCCTAGACCCAGATCATTCTGTATGAAAGTATCTGACAGCTTCTTGAAATGATCATGGAACGCACTCTGCGTACTATGACAACAGACTCTTTTGAAAAGAGTGTTGAGTAGAGAAGCAGGCTCTACTTTTTGATGGTAATGACTACAGCGCCGCGAAGGTCGCCCATGCTGTAACCTGTCGCTTTGTCATTTGGGTAGGCCTTTGTCAGGTATTGAGACAGTTTCTGGTTTTTACCAATATCCCCGTGACACTTCAGACATACCTGTTTATTGATAGCAAGCGGTTTGTAGAACTTGTAGGTATCTTTGTTAACACGTTCTACAAGATATGGCGGCAGTACAACACCGTTTTTCTGCAGGTTGTCCAGTGACTCCAAGATGACCTTCTCTTTTCCGACTGCTGCATTAGCCGGGTTACGATCTTTAAGAGAGATACGCTTGACCTGCACGTCTTTTCCGTATTTTCCGTCTACAGACTCTGTTAAGCCATAGGCCTGTGTTGTACAAAACTTTGCTGCAGCGATAGGACCGCCCGCTTTCATATGCTTTTTAAGATTTTTACCCAAGGTCTTTAGCAAGTCTACAGAGACCTCTTGACCAGTTTTTACAACTGACTCCATCTCCTCTTTGTTGCTTTCGTAAGGGTTTGCCATGAGGCTAAGACTACATAGTGCTATTAGTGTTAATTTTGTCATTGTATTTCCTTTTTAGTAGTGTTCATCGTTGATATCAGAGTCATCGTATGGATCCATATGAATGATGGAGTGGACACGCTCATTTGTAAAAAGCTCTTGAAGACCCTCTTCGATCTTGTCAGAGATGCGGTGGGCATCATAGAGTGAGATAGAGATGTTAAAGACAACATGAACGGTGATAAAGATGTCTGAGCCGGAACGACGTGTTGTCAGGTGGTGTGTACTGTTGATGTTGTCTACAAGTAAGAGATAGTCTTGGATCTTTTCGATCTCTTCTTCATCAAGCGAGATGTCCAACAACATCAAAATCCCCTCTTTAACGATTGGGTAAGCAGAATAGACCATGAAAATAGCAATAGCAATACCTAAAATCGGATCGATGATCTCAAAGTCGGTGAAGTGAATAACACCAAGCGCGATAAGGACGGCCCCATTGGTGTAGAGGTCTGTCTGATAATGAAGTGCATCTGCTCGGATGACAAGATTGTTGGTCTTTTTAGCCACGTTGATCAAGAAGAGTACCAGTGCTGCAGTCAAGACAATAGAGATACCCATAACAATAAGAGAGAGGTCCATATAGGCGATGGCTTTAGGATGAAGCAGTTTGTCAATCGCATTGTAGAGAATAAAAACCCCTGAAATGGAGATAATAGTACCTTCCATGACAGCAGCAATGGCTTCGAGTTTTCCCCGTCCAAAATTGAACTTGGCGTCAGCTTTTTTCTCAGACTGGTGCAGGGCAAAATAGTTGAATATAGAGACCAAAAGGTCTAAAAAAGAGTCAATAGCAGA